>JALZKK010000051.1 GCA_030859285.1 Acidobacteriota bacterium
ACGCCGCATAGACCACCCGCTTGACGCCTTTCTCGCGCGCAGCCACAAGCAAATTGAAGGTTGCATTAACGCACGCTTCATGCGTCGAGCGCGGGTCTTCGACCGAACGCGGCACGGACGGGATCGCGGCTTCGTGAAAAACCAACTCTACGCTGTCGAGTGCGCGCCGCAGCGTCTCGTCGTCATTCAAGCTCGCGCGCACGAGATCGACATCGCCGCCGATCTCATCCAAATTCTCCCGATGTCCGGTGGAGAGATCATCAATGACGCGCACGCGCGCGCCTTGCGCGACGAGCGCCGCCGCAATGTGCGACCCGATAAAGCCCGCGCCGCCGGTGACTAGTGTGATTCCTGAGAGAGACATAAGAACAGTGATGAGTGACAAGTGACGAGAGAAAACAACGGGTCGCTTGTCATGCGGTTAAATGTGGGACAGTGAATAAGGTGTGATGACTTAAGCGACAGGCCCAATCAATTAAAGCTCGTCACTCGCCACTTATCACTCGTCACTGCTTTTTATCTTCCCACTCCGACGTAATCGAAGCCGAGTTCGCGCATCGCTTCTGGTTCGTAGATGTTTCGCAGGTCGGCGATGCGCGGCGCACGCATTAGCTCGTGAATGCGTTTCATGTTGAGCGCGCGGAACTGGTTCCACTCCGTCATAAAGACCAACACGTCCGCACCCTCGACCGCTTCGTACTCGTCCTGTGCGTAATCGATGTCCGGCAGCGGCTGGCGAGCGGCTTCCATCGCCACCGGATCGTAGGCGCGCACGGTCGCGCCCTTCTCTACGAGCGCGCGGATGATGTCCACCGAAGGAGCGTCGCGCATGTCGTCGGTCTCCGGCTTGAAGGAGAGGCCCAGCACCGCAATGGTCTTGCCCTGCACGCCGCCTGCGAGTTGCTCAATCTTTGGGACCATCAACTGGCGCTGCCGCCGATTGACTTCGATCACGGCCTCGACGATTTGTGAGCTGGAGTTGAACTCGCGCGCGACGGATACCAGCGCGCTCGTGTCTTTCGGGAAACAAGACCCACCGTAACCGGGGCCGGGGTGCAGGAATTTGCGCCCGATGCGGTTGTCCATCCCGATGGCGCGGGCGACGTCGTGAACGTCGCAGCCGATCTTGTCGCAAAGGTTGGCGATCTCGTTGATGAAAGAAATTTTGGTCGCGAGGAAAGCGTTCGCGGCATACTTCGTCAGTTCGGCGGCCTCGACTGAGGTAACGACAAAGGGCGTCTCGATCAGGTAAAGCGGGCGATAGAGGTCGCGCATAATAGCGATGGCCTCCTCGTCGCGGCAGCCGATCACTATCCGGTCGGGGCGTATGAAATCATCGATAGCCGCGCCCTCGCGTAAAAATTCCGGGTTCGAGACGATGCCGAAGTTGTGGCGCTTCTGCTGATGCTCGGTGATGAAGCGCCGGAGGTGTTCGCCCGTACCGACCGGGACGGTCGATTTCGTGACGATCACTTTGTAGCCATTCATTGCCTCGGCGATAGAGCGCGCCGCGTCCTCAACATAGCGCAGATCGGCAGCGCCGTCCTCTCTCGGTGGCGTCCCGACCGCAAGGAAAATGACGAGCGACTCTTCGACCGCCGCGTGCAAGTCGGTTGTAAACTTCAAACGCCCGGCTTGGACGTTTTTATTGACTATCTGATCGAGGCCCGGTTCGTAAATTGGCAACTGTCCTTCGGAAAGGCGTGTGATCTTCTCCGCATCAATATCGACGCAAGTCACGTCAACGCCGAATTCAGCGAAACAGGCTCCCGTGATCAACCCGACGTATCCAGTTCCGACAACCGCAATGTGCATGTGCTAATCCGTAAATTGAAATGCGCTTGCCGCCTCGCTCCAAAAATGAGACTGGAGTTTTTCTTAGCCGGCGACGACGGGCAAAAATTTGCGGGTCACGCGGAAAAGACTGCCCGCGTGACCCGCAAGTTGATGTTCATGTCCACTGTGCTAGAGAACCGCACAGCACGAAGGCTTCCGTGCTTCAGCGTTAATTACCTGTTCGGGCTGAAGACCGGGGCCGTGCCGCCGACGTTGAGATCCTCGCCGGCATCGTCCCTCGCGGCGATAATCGCCGCGGCTACCGCGCCGCCGGCGGCCAACAACAGTGCCGCCAAAGCGCCGCCCGTCAGAGCGCCGAAGGACGGAGCCTGCGACAAGCGGGTGCAGCGCGAACCGGGTTGCGCGACACCAGCAGTGTCCTGATTGCCGGCGGCGACCTGCTTGGTCTCGCTGCCGGCGTTCAGATTAACGCGGCCAGTCTGCGTCGCGACTATCGTATTGCCGCACTCGACATCAACGGTGAACACGTTCGGCTGACTGCTGTCCGCCACTACCGAACCGTCTTTGGTCATGACGTTGGCAGCCATGCCGGATGAGGTCGAGAGCCGGACGCGACCGGCATCGAGATTACCAGCGACGCTGGAATCTGTGAAATCGAGTTTAATGCTGGCATTCGGCAAAAGCTCGACACGACCGAGTTTGCCGAGGCTGAGGACGGCGCTGGAATTTTGCGCTGTCGTGATGGTGCTGCCGGAAAAAACCGTCGCACCGGAGATGGCATTCGTTCCATCGACGGAGACATTGCCGACGACCGACAATTCGCCTGACGGCTTCGCCTGTCCCGGCGCAGCCAATGCGACCATCGAGTAAGTACTCAAGATGGCGACTGACAGGCACAACGCGATGGCCGAACGGCTCCAAGTTCTGCTACTCATTATTCTCCTCCCGTAGACTGAACCAGTTTTTTCGAGAACGCGATTGTTAGGTCTCTGCTGCTTTGCCAGAGACGGATTTTCTGACTATTGCCCCGCTCAACCCGCCTCAAACAGCGTGTGCGCTCCCGCGTAGTGTTCTAAAAAAGCAGGTCAGCGAGCCTCTGTGGGCTTGCTTTGACTTCGCTTTTTTACACGAATACCGACCATGTGTCAATAAACATTTACAAGAAAACCCCGCTTTTCTTAGTTTAATTTACCCGCCGGGAAAGCCTTTTCCGACAACTGGGTGCGCTGGCCTCTGTTCTTCAACGCCGCTCGAACAGGTAAGCGCTGTCGAGAGATCGTCCGCCCTGCGCGTCGGCAAAAGCAAATTGGCGGCGGCGTTTTTCGCCGCGACTGTTGATTGTGTGGCTCCAAATGGCGGCTCCGGCGTACTCACCGCGTTTGTTCAGGGCGTAGAAATTCACGTCGATGTCCCGCAATTTTTCGAGATCGTTGCCGTAACGAGCGGCAATTAGTTTCAGGGCTTCGAGACAGGCTTGTTCGGGCGACATGCTGCGCCGCATGTACTCGATGACGGAGCGCGCGCCGTTGATGTAGATGACTTCCTCGCCGCGTCCCGTCGAGCCAGCCGCGCCGGTGTCGTTATCGACATAGAGGCCGCAACCGACGAGCGGCGAATCGCCGACGCGGCCGGGAATTTTCCATGCCAGCCCGCTCGTCGTCGTCACGCCGCTGATGTCCGACGCACTGTCCAAAGCCAGACAATTGATCGTGCCGGTCGGCGGTTTGAGAGAAACTTCATCGGCCCAAGTTAAAAGCTCATCGCGCCGCCCGGCGTCACCGGCGGTGTAGCGTTCGGCGAGTTGAAAACTTGGACGCCGGCGCTCGGCGCTGATCTTTTTTTGTCCGGCGGGCGAAGCGGGCGCGGGAACGTATGGGCTTGGTCCCCATTTGTCGGAATCGGAGAGTCCTTCTTTCCAACGCAACCAAGCGATGCGCGATTCTTCGGTCAAGAGATTCACATCTTCAAAGCCGTGCGCGGTGGCGAACTCGCGCGCGCCCTGCCCGACGATCAGAATGTGGTCGGTGCGTTCCAGCACCACCTTCGCCACCTTCGACGGCTCGCGCACGCCGCGCAGCGATGCCACTGCACCGGCGCGGCGCGTCGGCCCGTGCATCACGCTCGCGTCCAATTCGACATCGCCGCGCTCGTTCGGCAGCCCGCCGTAGCCGACCGAGTTATCCTTCGGATCAAGCTCGACGATATTGACGCCCGCGATCACGGCATCAAGCGTATCGCCGCCGCCGCGCATCATCTCGACGGCTTTGGAGACCGCCGCGACACCGTTCCCGCTGGCGACAGAGATCGGCGGCGTCGCGCGCCTCTGGCCTGCATTGGTCGGCG
>JALZKK010000325.1 GCA_030859285.1 Acidobacteriota bacterium
GCGGAGCGCGGGGTTAGGTGGACAACAAGATATTCGAGTTATCAAAGATAGCGACAGCCATGAGCCTGTCGAACGGCTGTCGCCCGCCTGCGCGGGCTTGCATATCTTCGTTGCATCTGTACCCCGCGCTCCGCTTCGCTCCGCACGGGGCTTTATTCTGTCGCCGTCTGCGACGGCTAAATACTTTTCCAACCGCGCAACGTGGGTAACACAAACACTCAATCATTGAGCGAAACTCGGCGGACGTGTTAAATTGTTGTTGACTTCACGTCATCATTTGGACGAAAGCAAGGTTACGGCATGATCAATATCATCGAGAAACACTGGCCGATGTCGGTCGGCGACGGCAAGGCGACACGCAAGAAAAAACCGCGCATTCTCGCCATCACCACCGATTGCTGCACGGGCTGTGCCGGCTCGCCCGCCTGCATCGAGTATTGCCCGATTGAAGCCTGCATGTTCTGGGTTCCCGATGAGGATCACCCGCCGTTCGGTCGCATCGAAGTCGATCCCGAACTCTGTATCGGCTGCCAAAAGTGTATCAGCAAAGGCCCCGAAGGCGCGTTCCTCGACGGTTGCCCATGGGACGCCATCGAAATGGTTCCCACCGATGATTGGGAAGCCGCGCACGGCATCACGCTCGGCGATGCTCCCGGCGATGCGACTCTCCGCTGAGAAAAGCGGACGGGGAGAAAGGGTGATAGGGAGATGGGGAGAAAGAACAAAAGCTGTTGCACTCCGTCGCCCTCTCCTTATCGGTTCTTCGCTCCTTCCCCCCGTTTCCCCTTCTCCCTATCTCCCTATCTCCCCTTCTTCATTCATCCTTCCTCTTGATAGCTTCAACTGTCTTGGCCGCTTGTTTTTTGATCTCTTCAGACATGCCCGGTGCTGCGCCTTGCACATATCGCTCGACTGCGGGCAAGTCTTCCCGCTCGCCGACCAAGACTAACGCGCGCAGGGCTTCCCACACGCTCTGGCTGTCCGGCGACAGGATTAACAATTCACTTCCCTTTTCAATCTGCGAGCCGGCGGCGGCGGAAACTTTTTCGATCTTGCCGGGCAGCAGCGCGCGGATTTCTTGCTCGCGTCCACCGTCGTCACGCACGCGCGCCAGCATCGCTCCTCTTTTGAGCGCCGCGCCTGCCGGCAAAATCGAAGTCAGCGTGCCGCTGGTTGGAGAAGTAACGACGAAGGGGTGCAGCATTGCCAATAGTTCGGAACGGCCAGTGGCATCGCCGAAGCGCACCAACGCTAAAGCCGCGTTGCGCCGCACAATCGGTTCCGGGTCGCGCAGCAATTGTTGAAGCGGGACGCGAAATTCTTCCGCGCGATTGTCCTGCCCCATCGCCCACGCCAACGTCATCCGCACGTCCGGCTCTTTGTGTCCGGCGAGCGCGACGAGCGACGGATACCAACGCTTAACTTTCTCGTCGCCCTCTTCCATTCGCCCGGCCAATTGCGCGAGCGCGTGCTGCACATGGCGCGCGCTTGTCTCTTCCTGCAAGTTCTTCTCGATCTCTTCGTCATTCAACGTGCGCCCGAACCACGTGCCGTACCAAAACGTGAACGGCACGATCACGATCAAGACGGCAACCACCAACAACGGCCAAGGCGTGCGCCGTCTCGCTCCGGCTAACGCCGCCGCTTCCGTCGCTCGCCCTTGATGATCTTGGGAATTATTTTCAGACATGCCGCGAGAGGTGCATCCGTGCCGGCTCTAAGTAACCTTAGAAAAGTTCAGGGCATTGTTCTTTGCGGTTTTGCTTTGCGCCTTTGCGCCTTTGCGTGAAATCCTCTCCACTTAGCGCGAAGGATAGAGATGATAAAGCATGAGATAAATGATAACGCCGGTGACGGAGACGTATAACCACAGCGGCAAGGTCCAACGCGCGATCCGTCGATGCAAGCCGAACTCGCCGCGCCGCGCACGCCTCAGCGTCAGGATAATCAGCGGGACGATCAGCGCGGCTAGAACGGTGTGCGTGAGCAGGATTGTGAAATAGAAAGGCCGCATCAACCCCTGCCCGGTGAAGCGCGTCGAGCCATGATGAAAGTGATAGATCAAGTATGAAGCAAGAAACGCGATGGAGATGACAACCGCCGAGATCATGCACGTCAAGTGCGCGCCGATTTGCCGGCGGCGGATGAAGTAATATCCGGCGACGAGCAGCGTTCCGCTCGTCGCGTTCAAGATGGCGTTGAGGTGCGGTAATAAAGTGTAATCCATAAAACGGAAATGATGAGCGATGAACGCGGAACGATGACGTTATAGCGCCTTGCGATTGAGTGCGACCGCGAATAGCGACTCCGCCTTGCTGGGAGCGCGGGCATCCTTGCCCGCTGAGCGCCGAGAGGCGCGAAAACGAAGTGACGATGCCACTCAAGGTTGAAGCTGTCGAGAGGCTGTCGCGTGCGGCTCGCACGCGGCGGGCAAGGATGCCCGCGCTCCCAGCATGAAGTCGCACTCAATTGCACGCCGCTATAATTCATCGTTCCGCACCGATTATTTGCTTGCTGTCTGTTACCGAAATCTGCTGAAGATCAATCTGCGCGGAACGCGGCGGCGACGGCTGCCGTGTCTTCATAACCTCTAAAGTAAGTGACGCGCCCGCCGCGCAGTTTGAAGATCATCGTCCACGGATTATCGAAAACTTTCCCCGTCGCTCTCACACGCCCGCGCTCAAAGCCGACGACGGCGACCACATCATCCTGCGCGATGAACTCGCGCGGCTCGAATTGCTCAAAATCCACTGCGCTGCCGAGCGCGCTGAAGAACTGTCGCACTTCGTCGCGCCCGCGCCGCAATCCGGCGTAAGGAATTTCCGCCGGCCCCGGAATGAACCACTCGACATCTTCACTCAAAGCCGCCAGTACTGACGGCACATCTCCACGCCCGAAGCTCTCGAAGATATCTTCGACGATGTGAACATTCTCGTTCATTCCGGTCCCTTCTTCGCGGGCGCGGCGCGCTGGCCGGCAGCCTTCGGCGGCGCGGCGGGCTTCTCGCTCAATTTTTCAAAACCACAACGCTCGCACTGCCACAACGGAAAGATGTCCGTCGGATCAGTTTTGCTTTCATAAACCGCGCGCAAGCTCGGCACGATCTTGCCGCCACATTTCGGGCAAGCGCGCCCGCGCATACTCTCGCGGCTGCTATCGAGTTCTTTGAGTGTCTCGTCGGCCATAGCTATCAGTTAAGACTCATCTTCTCCGGGCGCATTCCGCCGCTTGTAAGCCACGTAGAAAAACGCGCAGAAGATCGAGACCGGCGGCGTCAACAAGAGCAACACGGCCAAATTCAAATTCTTCGCGCCGGCCTCATTCAAACTTGTCGCTGCCGCTCTGCACAACGCACACTGCGCCGGCGTGGCCGGCGGATCAGCGAAGAAGAACAACGCCGCCATCACCAACACAGCGATGACGAACGGCGAAAGTCTTCTGAGCTTGAGATTTAATTTCATCGCGCTTTTTTCTTCTTCAATACGGGCGCAAGTTGCGGACGCGAAAGCCGTCCGGGAAGAAGATGAAGAACAGACAGATGCAGATCACGAGCATCGGAACCAGCGTCAGAATGAGGCTGAGTCGTTCATAGCGCAAGTGCATGAAGTAAGCCAGAATCAGCACGGCTTTGATCAGTGATAACCCGATCAGGATCGTCAACATTATCGTCAGCCCGACTTCGACGTAAGCGAGAAAAACTTCGACCAGCGTCAAGCCCAGCAAGGCTCCGAGAACGCTGAGAAAGAGCTTAGTCGAACCCGCGAAGTGAATCGGCTCGGCGGGCGCGGCTGCCGAAGGGTCGTCCACGTCCAACAGCCGCTTGAACAGCCCATTCTCATAAGCCCACAACGCCGGGCTAAACAGAAAAACTCCGGCGAGCAGCAAGCAGACTGCCATCATAAAGAGACTATCGATAGTCAGAAAGTCGCCCGCCCAACTGAGATTCGAGACGGCGAGCAGCAGGAAACCCGCCGCGATGATCAGGCAGACGAAGTTTAATAAAAAATCCTGCTTCTTCCAGAGATTGCTAATCGTTGACAAACGACTGCTCATGCCGATTGGTCCCCCAACATTTCAATTTGCAATTCAATGACCGCTGCCGAAATCGACCGACATCAAATAGATCAACGGGAAGACAAACATCCAGACGAGATCGACGAAGTGCCAGTAGAGTCCGCTGATCTCGACATCCTCATGCGTGGCACGCTTGATCCGCAACGCGACGAAGCCGAGATACAGCACGCCGGTCAGGACGTGGAACATGTGCAGCCCTGTAATCGCAAAGAAACTCGCGCCGAAAAGCGGCGAGGCGTTCGGCCAATGCTGCACCCATTCTGCGGGCAGGGCGAAGGGCGTTAAACCTTCATCGATCAAGTGTAGCCACTCATAAATGTGCAGGCCGAGAAACGCCAATCCGCCGAGCATCGTCCCGCCGATCCAACGCCGCACCGCACGCTTGTCGCGCCGTGCCGAAGCCGAGACGGCCATCACCATGGTGAAACTCGAAGCCAGCAGGCAGAGCGTCATCACTGTGGAAAAGACGATGCTCGGCGAAAACTTGAAAGGCGTCGGCCACTCCGCGCTCGACATCCGCACGTAGCTGTAGCCCATCAAGAGCGCCGTGAAAGTCAGCGCGTCCGACACGATAAAGAGCCACATACCGAGCTTCTTATGCCCGACGTGATACGGCAGCGTCCCGCCGTTCCAATCACTCGCGATTAAATTTTCCGCACGAGCTTCGACAGTACTCACCCGCTCACCTCCACAAAAAAAGTAATGCGAACAGATAAACCCACAGCCCATCCATGAAATGCCAGTAAATGCCCATCGCGTCGGCCCGCGCCTGCTCTTTCGCCGCGCCCTGTCGGTCTGCCCGATCATGGCGCACGCGCTGTAGCGTCCGCAGCCACAGGTAGCTCAAACCGAATACGCCGAGGATCAAGTGGAGCGCGTGCAACGCGGTCAACAAATAAAAGAAAGAGCTGTGCGGGTTAGTGGCAAGATAAATACCCTGCGCCACGAGTTGTTGCCACGCGAGGAGTTGCGAGACGAGGAATCCCAGACCGAGCAGCAAAGAGACGATCAGCCACGTCCGGTAAGCCGCGCTCTGAGCTTTTTTCAAAGCGCGCCGCGCCATTTCGTAAGTCACGCTGCTGATGAGGATGAGCGCAGTGCTGACCCACATCAGCGAAGGCACGTCGAACGACTGCCAACTTTGCGTCCTGTCTGCGCGGAAGACGTAGGCGCTCGTCAACGCTGCGAACATCATCATCACCGCCGCCAGCACGACCCACATGCCGATGCGATACTGCTGCGGCGAAAAGTCAGACCTATTGCGGTCGCCACCACCGCCGTTGCCCTTCGGCCCGCGCGAGCCGTTGCCGTTCGGGCGCGCGCCCGTCCCGCCCCAGCCGATGCCCGGCGTACTCTTCGTCTGCTCGCTCGTGCTTGATGAAATACTAGTGATGACCATCGTGACCATTCCCCGAACTTCCTTGTTCCCCTTGCGCTAACTCGCCGTGTGTGACGGCGGCGGCGCTCTCTGCGTCCGGCTCCGTCTGCATTGTGTAATCTTCAGCCGCGCCGGGGACGGAAAATTCATAAGCGCCGCGATACACGACCGGAACCACGCCGCCGAAATTATCAAACGGCGGCGGCGAGCTAACTGTCCATTCGAGCGTCGTCGCGTTCCACGGATTGTCGCCCGCCTTTCGTCCTTTGAACAAACTCCAGAAGAAGTTGAAGAGAAAGACGAACTGCGTCGCCGCCGTCACCAGCGCGGCGATTGTGACCAACAGGACGAGCGGTTCCGTGCGCGCCAGAAAGACGTACTCTTCAAACGACGAGTAGCGGCGCGGCATTCCGACAATGCCCATCGCGTGCATCGGAACGAAGATGCAATAGACGCCGATGAACGTCGGCCAGAAATGGATGTAGCCGAGCGTGTCGTTCATCATCCGCCCGAACATTTTGGGGAACCAGAAATAGACGCCCGCGAACATTCCGAAGATCGCCGCCACGCCCATCACGAGATGAAAATGCGCCAGCACAAAATAGGAATCGTGCATCGCCAGATCGAGCGTCGTCTGTCCCAACACCAACCCCGTGATCCCGCCCGCGACGAACAGCGAGACGAAGCCGATGGCGAACAGCATCGGGACGGTGAAATGAATCTTGCCGCCCCAGAGCGTGCCGATCCAGTTGAAAGTTTTGATCGCCGAAGGCACGCCGATGGAGAGCGTCAACACTGAGAAAGCCATCCCCGTGCGCGGGTCCATGCCGCTAATGAACATGTGATGTCCCCACACGAAGAACCCCAACAGCCCGATAGCAAACATCGCAAAGACCATCGCCCGATAGCCGAAGATGGGTTTCCGCGCGAAGGTCGAGAGAACGTGCGAAGTCAGTCCCATGCCCGGCAGGATCGCGATATAGACTTCCGGGTGGCCGAAGAACCAAAACAAGTGTTGCCACAAGATCGGCGAGCCGCCTTTGTTCGGCAAGAGTTGATCGCTGACAACCAAACCGCCCGGAATGAAGAAGCTCGTGCCGGCGTGACGATCTAGCAGCAGCAGCACGCCCGCCGCCAACAGCACCGGGAACGAAAGCAAAGCCAAGATCGCCGTCGTGAACCAAGACCAGCACGTGAGCGGCATCCGCATCAGGGACATCCCGCGCGTCCGCATGTTCAGCATCGTGGTGATGAAGTTCAACGCGCCGAGCAGCGAGGCGACGCAAAAGATCGCGATGCTCGCAATCCACAAGCTCATGCCCGCGCCCTGCCCCGGCCCGGCGATCTTGCCGAGCGCGCTCAGAGGCGGATAGCCCGTCCAGCCACCGATGGGACCAACCGTCCCGCTCCCGCCGCCGCCCAACCACATGCCCAGCGCGGAAGTTCCCAACGCCTGATTGCCCTCGAAGAAGACCGCCGCGATGATGACGACCAAGCCGACGAACGTCACCCAGAACGAGAGCATGTTCAGCACCGGAAACGCCATGTCTTCCGCGCCGATCTGGATCGGCAAAAAGTAGTTGCCGAACCCGCCCTGCGGTGCGGTCGTCAGCACATAGAAAACCATGATCGTCCCGTGCATCGTCACCAACGACAAATAAAACTCCGGCGTCATCTGCCCACCCGGCGCGCCCTGCGGAAAGATCGTCTCAAGGATCGTAATACTCGAATTCGGCCACGTCAGCTTCACGCGCATCAGCACCGACATCAGCATCCCGACAAACGCCGAAAAGATCGCGAGCAGCAAATACTGAATCCCGATCACTTTATGATCGACGCTGAAAATATACTTGCGAATAAAACTCGTCGGCGGCCCGTGATGATGCGCGGC
>JALZKK010000094.1 GCA_030859285.1 Acidobacteriota bacterium
AATCAAACCTATGTGTCAGCACTCGCTTCGACCTGCGGTCGGCGGGCCGTGGACTTGTCCCTGCCCCTACAAAGATACTGAACTTCATTCTTTGATGACCGACGGTCTGTTAGTCAAGGCGTCGAGGGTTGGACTTGTCCAGCTTGGCGTGGGCGGATGTTAGTTATGGGCGGCGTCTGCGCGAGCCGGAGATTGATTTCGCGTGCGGCGAAGCGGGCGGCGTCTGCGAGTTTGGGATCAGACGAAGCCTCAAAAGGTTTCACGATTTCGAGTGTGCCAGCATCACCGTTGCGGGCGAAGACTTCGAGCAGTCTGAGATGTGTGTTGCCGTTGCCGGCAGCGAGGAATTTGTAGAGCGGCGGCGGGCCTTCAAGTTCCGAGAGATAGCCCTGCGCTTGCGTGTAGAGCTTTGCCGAGTCGAGCGCTCCAACGAGCGAGTAGAGCGCGCTCTCCTTGCCCGTCCGGTAGAGCGCCCAGTCGAGCGCGAGGCGCACACGCTTGTCTGGCTCCTGCAAGTGATAGCCTTCGAGCAAGCGCCGCTGATCGGTCGCTGCCAACCGCGCCAACTCTTCCGCCGCACGTTGACGGACGAGCGGATCACGGTTCGTCAGATCGCGCATCACGACCGAGACGTCTTCATGCGCCACATCAGCCTCTTGCGCGTGTGTGACAGAGGCCAAACTGAGCGCGAAACTCAGCAAACATAAGGCGTGCAAGATTCTGAAGTTGATCCGTCTCATAATCTGATCGAGTTTTCGTGCGTTCGGAAGAGCGGAGAAAACGATCCACGAAGTCACACGAAACGATATGAAGATGCTTGAATCTGCTTCGTGCTATTTCGTGTGACTTCGTGGAACAATCTTTAGCTCTCTGCCATAGCTCCCGGCGTTGAGCTTACGATTTGCGCCGCAGAGTTGCGCTGTTCAGATCAAGCTCGCCGACGGGAATCACTTCCACGTCCGCGTAGAGTTTCTTTAGTTCGGGCAGAAATTCTTTAGCGTTGCCGACGATGATTACGTTCGCGCCTTTGGCATCGAGGCGGTGGCCGGCGAAGCGTTGCACGTCTGCCGCCGTGACGCCTTGCACGCTGTTGATGAAACTGTTGATCTCGCCGAGGCTCAGGCCGTAGAGCGCGAGCGAGGCGATCTGGTTAACGAGGCCGCTCGCGGTTTCGAGATTGCGCCCGAAGCCGCCGATGACGACGGCCTTGCGGGGGACCAATTCGGTGTCCGGCAGCGGCGAGCCGGCGAGCCGTCCGAGTTCGCCCGCCAAAAGCGAAGCGACTTCCGCGCCCGATTCGTTTTTCGTCTGCGCCGAAGCAACGAAGGGACCAACGTCGCGGCGCACATCGAGCTGGCTGCCCGCGCCGTAACTGAGTCCGCGCTTGATGCGAATCTCTTGATTCAAGCGACCGGAATAACCGCTCAGGACGGAGTTGGCGACGATGCCGCGATAATAATCCTCGTCGGTGCGGCGAATGCCGGGGCGCGCGACCATGACGGCGGCTTGCCCGGAGTCCGGCTTATCGATGACGACAATGCGCGGCTTGCTATTCATGTTCGCGTCTTTTTTCGCCATCGCGCTCGCAGCGGGCAATGGCGCGGCAGGCTTTTTCCAATCGCCGAACAAACGCTCCGCGAGTTTGAAAGCCTCTTCAGCTTTGATGTCGCCGCCGATCACGAGCATCGCGTTGTCGGGGCGGTAGTAAGTCTGATGCATTCGCACGATGTCGTCGCGCCGGATCGCGGCGATTGATTGCGGCGTGCCGGAGAGCGGATGACCATACGGCGTATCGCCGAAGACGACGCGCTGTGCGACGAAGCGGGCGATGGCTCCCGGCTGGCCGAGCGCGACCGTCAGATCATCGAGATACTGCTGGCGTAGGCGCTCGATCTCTTCTTCCTTGAACGTCGGCTGGCGAACGACTTCGGCGAGAATCTCCATCGCCGGGGCGAAGCGCGAGGACATCACGTTGACGGAAGCGGTCGAGGCGTCCCAACGCGCACCCGATTCGAGCGCGCCGCCGAGGGCTTCGATGGCTTCGGCGATCTGCGGCGCGGTGCGCTTGTCCGTGCCTTTGGTCAAAAGCGTCGCGGTCATGTCCGCTACTCCGGCCAACTGCGCGGGATCGACTTCGCCGCCGTTCTTGACGACGAAGCTCGCGGCGACGAGCGGCACGCCTGTGCGTTCGATCACGATCACGCGCAAGCCGTTGGCGAGCGTCTTTTCGGCGGGCTTCGGAATCTGCGGCGAGCGCGGCGCGGCGGGCGGCGGCGGTGTCTCTTGCTGGGCCATAATGTTGCTTGCATTGACGGCGAAGAGCGCGGCGCTCAAGCACATGAAAGCCAGCGCGCGGCGTGTGGTTCGATTCAGCAATCTCATTTTACTTCCCCTCCTTCGCGTCGCGCGCTTCCGCTGGTTTGTTCACTGTCGCGCCCTGTGTGTTGCCGGTGGCCGGGGCGGGCGTCCGCATTGATTCCGGCAAATAATGAATGACGACGCGGTTGGCGTCCGTGAAATACTTTTTCATCACGCGCTGCACATCCGTTGCTGTGACGGATTGCAGGCGTGCGATGTCTGTATTGGCGCGATTCGGATCGCCGAGCAACACCGCCGCGTCGCCGAGCGCGAGCGCTTTGCCGTTGCTCGTCTCGCGTTCGCGCAGTTGATTCGTGACGAGTTGGTTGATCGCCTTCTCAAGTTCAGCCTTCGTCACCGACGCATCTTGCATCTTCTTGATCTCGGCGAGCAGCGCGCGTTCGGCTTCTTCTGGTTTCTTGCCGCCCGCGAGGATGGTGATAAAACTGAAGAGGCTCGCATCTTCGCGCAAATCCGTCCCGGCTTGAACGCTCTGTGCAAGCTGCTGATCATAAACGAGCGATTGATAGAGCCGCGATGATTCGCCGGCTGACAGGATCGCTTCGGCGACGCGCAAAGCGTCTGTGTCCGGGTTCGCCTTCGGCGGGATCAAGTACGTCATGGCGATGGCGGGCAGCGGCACGTTCTGGCTGTACTCGATGGTGCGGCTCTCGCCCGTGCGCGCCGGTTCTTTCACGTCCACGCGCGGGATCGTCGCGCCCGGCTTCGGCACACGACCGAAGTATTTATCGACCCACGCATCAAGCTGCTTCTGATCGAAATCGCCGACGACGACCAGCGTCGCATTATCCGGGCGATAGAAAGTCGAGTGAAACGCGCGCACGTTCTCAAGCGATGCGGCATCTAGCTCTTCAATGTTGCCGATGCCGGGACGCCGGTACGGATGTTTTTGAAAAGATTTCTGTTCGAGCAGCAGACGCAGTTTCCCATAAGGCGGCGCGACATAATTCTGTCGAAACTCTTCCTTGACGACATCGCGCTCGGATTTGAAATTGCCATCGTCAACATTCAAAGAAGCGAGACGATCCGCTTCGGCCCAGAGCAACGTCTCCAAATAATTGGACGGGACGACCTCGAAATAGACCGTCACATCGTCAGCGGTGAATGCGTTGTTGAAGCCGCCGACATCCTCTGTCAGTCGATCCAACATTTCGGATTTCATGTTCTTTGTGCTTTTGAACATGATGTGTTCAAAGAGATGCGCGAAGCCGCTGCGGCCTTCCGGGTCGTCCTTCGAGCCGACTTTGTACCAGACCTGAATCGCGACGGTCGGGCTGGAAGAATCCTGCGCGCTCAATACGCGCATTCCGTTCGGCAGTCGCCGTTCCTTAAAACTGAGTGGTGGCATCATAGTTTGCGCCTGCGCCCGGACAGGCAACGCGCCCGCGAGCATTGTCGCGCAGGCGAAGAAGAGGGCATAAAGCTGACGAGAGATCATTGTTCGCTCCAGATTTGAGAGTAGGCCGACCGCCGGTGAGCCGTGCGTCGGGTTGGATGCCGCACCAGCTTTCACTGTTGCATTGAACACAGCCGGAACGCCCTCCCTCGCAGACGGGCTTGCGGCCCGTTCGTAATCGCCTGAGACGGTGTTTTGCCCGCGCCGGAAATCTTAGTATAGAATGTGCGCCAGAGGCGACTGCGCGTGAGACCGCCGGGTAAGTCAGATGCGGTCGCAGCGGTCGCCTTTCGGATGTCGGATGGTTGGTTTCAGGCTTGGGGGCTGAGATTGAAAGATAAGCAATCTCGAAATTCAAATCTTAAATCTGAGATTTCAAACCTCGAACCTCAAACCTGAAACCTTTTTTATGAGCGGTTTAGTTATTCACGTCGAGGCGGGCGCGGAACGTCACACTGAAGTGCTGACGCAAGAGCGCATTCGGATCGGGCCGGGCGCAGAGTGCGATTTGCGCTTTCGCCCCGATTTGTTCCCGCGCCCCGACGCCGTGATGCTAGAACTGACCCGCGCCAACGGTCATTATCGCGTCGCGAGTTTTGATACGTCGCTTGATCTCACGCACAACGGCGAGCCGCTCGCGAATGGCGTCGAGATCGACGACGGCGACCGGGTTCGATTTGGGACATCCGATCTGGAGTTGCAATTCTTCCCGTTGCCTGCCGCGCCCGTGATGGTCCCAGAGCGGCGGAACCAGACCCACGTCGCGCCGTTTATCGAGCAGGCTGCCGTCGAAGCCGCCGCCACTTCGCGCCGTGACGACGCGAAAGTTTTTCTCCGCGAGTTCACGCGCGAACTGGTCCACGAGATCAAACCCAGCACCAAGATCATCACGCTTTTGATCGCGGTCGCGCTGACGGGCGGCATTCTGTATCTCGGCTTCGCAGTCTTCAATGAGTTCAAGCAGAGCCGCCGCCAGATCGAAGCGCAGAGCCAGCACATCGCCACGCTGGCCCAGCAGGTCGAAGAATCACACAAACAATTCGAGGAAGTGGATCGCACCAACCGGGGCATCATCAACAGCCTCTCGCTCGCGCCGAAAGTGTGGAGCGAGTATGGCAACGGGGTGTGCTTGATCTCCGGCAGCTACATTTTCGTCGAGCGCGGCACGGGCCGTCCGTTGCGTTATCCTGAAGCGCAGTCTTCCGCAACCGATTCGTTGGAAGAGCCGCCCGGCGCGCCGCTCTTGACGCCCGAAGGCCGGGGCGACGTGGCAGAGTTCCCTTACGTCGGCACGGGCTTTCACGTGGGCGACGGCTACATCCTAACCAACCGGCACATCGCCGCCGAGCCGTGGGTCGCGGACGAGCGTTCGCTGGTCTTTAGCAGCACGGTTAGCGGCCAACCGCGCCTGACCAAGCTCTCGGCTTATTTTCCCGGCCTGCGCCAGCCACTCACGCTCAAATTTAGGAACGCTTCACGGCAAGACGATCTGGCCGTCTGCCAGATCGAAATTGCGAAACTGCCGGAGGACATTCCGACCTTGCCGCTCGATCAGAATTCCGACGCAGCGGCGGTCGGCAAAGCAGTGGTCTTGATGGGCTATCCTTCAGGGCCGGATCGCATTCTCGCGTCGTTGACCGAAGAAGACGCCAACAGCATTAAGCAACGTTTCGGCTCGTCGTTGGATGTCTTGGTCGGGCATCTCGCCGAACGCAGCTTGATCAAGCCGCTGACGACGCAGGGCCACATTACTGCGCTCGAAGGCCATCGCATCGTTTATGACGCGAGTACGGCGCAAGGCGGATCGGGCGCGCCGCTGTTCGGGCAGTCGGGCGAAGTGATCGGCGTCAACTTCGCAGTCTTCACCGAAATGACGAGCGCGAATTTCGCCGTCCCCGTGCGTTATGCCATCGCGCTACTCAAACGCGCCGGATGGCAACCGGCAGAGACGGACGAGGCCACTAACGTCAACGGCAACGCTAACAGCAACGCGAACGCGAAAGAGACTAAACCGGGCGCGGGCAATACGAATCAAGCTCGGTGATGACCCAATTTACTGTGGCAATCATCAAAGTGCCACAACTTTTCGTTTGCGCGCGGGACAGGCAATCTAAATTAAACCGCAAGAGAATGAAATATGGATAGACAGGATAGGCGAGCAACAATGATGCAACTTTTATCCTGCTCATCCTGTCCATCCATGTTTATTTTGTTTTGTGCTGAGTGTTCCAATGTTGTGTGTTTCGATTTAGGATTATTTTCGGCGAAGCTGAAACGATTCGAGCGTTTTTGACATCTTCCTTCGATGGAAGGCAATGTCTCGCTCTCTGGCCGGGCCGGAGCGTGCGCCGCGTGAGTGGCGCTTTCTTAATTTCTTCGGGAGTTAGCCAATAAAGTTTTGTCCCTTTCCGCTGCCACAGTCGCGACGGCGAGTATCACGCCTGAACTTTTTCCCGCACAAGGAGCGCGCTCCTTGAGTCGCACTTTCATCATCGTGGCGCTCGCGGTTCTCGTTTGTGCTGGCTTCGGGCTGCGCGCTTATCGCTTGAGCGCTGAAGGTTTGAGCGAGGACGAATTGAATAAACTGCACGCCGTCGAGGATTACCGGGAGCGCGGATTGACTTCGACCAATGGCGAACATCCGATGTTGATGAAGGCGTTGCTGACCGGCAGCGTGGTCTTCGCCGAGAGATGGAATAGAACGAATCTCGCGCAGTCTTCCACGGCTTGGCGGATCGATCAAGAGACAGCGTTGCGCTTGCCCGCCACGCTGTTCGGCGCGTTCACGTCGCTCTTGATATTCCTCGTCGTGTGCGAGCTGTTTGGTCCCCTGACGGGCTTAATCGCGGCAGCTTTGTGGGCCGTCGATCCGGCGGCCATTGGCTTTAACCGGATCGCGAAGGAAGACACGTTCCTGCTCTTTTTCTTCCTGCTGGCAAATATCTTTTGGTTGCGCGGACAGCGAGCGGCGGAATCGGGCGAGGCGCGTCCCGAACGCTATTATTGGGCGACTGCCGCCGCCTTCGGCGCGATGATGGCCTCAAAGTACATGCCGCACTTCCTCTCGATCAGCGTCGCTTATTACTACATCTTTCAGGGCATCCCGGCGACGCGCTGGCGGCTGGGCAAACAAAAGTGGCTCATCTTTTTCGCGGTCATGGGCGCGGCATTTCTCGTCTGCAATCCGACGATCCTGCTGCCCGGTACGTGGCACGAGATGAGAATCTTCGCGAGCGAGCAGCGGATCGGCCACGACGGCTACGAGTTCATGGGGCAACTCTTCCGCAATCAAGCGACCCTCTGGCTGAACGGCTCGCCGTGGTATTTCTACTATGCTTTCATGGCCTTCAAACTGCCGCTCGCCATCGTCGCCGCATTCCTCGTCGGGCTGCCGCTCTTGTTCAGGAAACAACTCGGCGACGGGCGCTACTTCGTCCTCTTCTGGATGTTCTTCTGGTTCTTTCCCTTTACATTCATGGGCGGGAAGTTCCTGCGTTATTTCACGATGGGGTTGCCAATCGTCTTGATCGTCGCCGCCATTGGCATTCACTTCATCGTGCGTTGGCTCACCGAGACGGTCGCGCGTCTTGCCGAGAATGCGGCGCTGAAAAGTTACGCGCAGCTCAGTGTCGCGCTTGCCTTCATCGCGCTGTCGGCTGTCGCGTCGTTGAGCTATGCGCCGTTCTATCGTCTCTATACCAACGAACTCGGCGGAGGCCGCGAGCGCGCCGGCAGTTATTTTCCGCACGATGAATTTTACGACGGCAGCGTGCGCGACACGGCGGCAACTATCGCGCGGATCGCGCGCCCACACGCCCGCGTCGCCAGCGAAACGCCGGGACTGCTTGTGCATTACGCGCAACTCGCCGGACGCCACGATCTCGTCTCCGTCTCGCTGTCGGATCAGACGGCGCTGCGGGATTTCACCGCAGGCGATCTGATCGTCGTTGCGCGCGGGCGTCGCTATTTCAGCAACGATGAATTGGTGAGAGCGCTGGAGAGCGTGAGCCAACCCGTCGCTCAATTATTGACCGGCGACGTGCCGGCGACGCAACTCTATGTGCTGGACGAAGCGTCTCACAGGATGATTGCGGCTCAAGTAAAATGAAACGTGCGCGTCATTAGGTGAGCTATATCCTCTGTGGCAACTCTGTGTGAAATCTGTGCCTCTGTGATGAATCACCGTTCCTTTACCACAGAGGCACGGAGAACCACAAAGTTTCCACAGAGACCATTGACGCGCACTCTTCAACTAAAATGAACCACTATGCACTGAAAGTGCATAGATTGCTGTTGGACTGAAAGTCCGACTCACTCAAGGATAAAGACGTCGCTTTCCTTGTTCGATGGATGCCGATGATGCTCAAGGTATTGCTGCACCGCTTCT
>JALZKK010000096.1 GCA_030859285.1 Acidobacteriota bacterium
GATGGCACGGACAATAACAACACGTTCTTCGGGCAAGCCTTGGGGCGCACGGGGACGCGCCCGCCATACCAGTTTTCTGAAGAGTCGGTGCAGGAATTTCAAGTGAACCAGAACGGCTTTTCAGCGGAGTTCGGGCGTTCGGGCGGCGCGGTGATTAACGTCGTCACCAAGTCGGGGACCAATGAATTTCACGGCGGCGCGTTCGAATATTTCCGCGACGAGGCATTGAACGCCAACGCCTCGAACGTTAAATCCGCGCTGACGCCGACGGGTCAGCCGCGCCCGAACATTCGTCCCAAATTGCAGATCAATCAATTCGGCGGGCGCATCGGCGGGCCCATCAAAAAGGATCGCGCGTTCTTCTTCTTCACCTATGACGGCCAACGTTCGGATCAGCCGAACATCCTCGAAGCCGACAATACTTTCCTGATCCCGAACACGGGACTGGGCGCGGATTTGCTCTCAAAGCTCAATCCGTATGAAGTCAGCCGTAACCAAGACGTGGTGATGGCAAAGACCGACATCTCGCTCAATCAATCCAACCAACTCTCGGTGCGCTTCAATCACCAGAATTTCACCGGCGTCAACAACGAGAACGGCGGCCCCTTGAGCGTCGAAGAACATTCGGGCGACAGCATCGCCAAGACGACCACGCTTTCCGGCACGCTGGCCTCGACTTTCTCGCCGCAGCTCGTCAACGAATTTCGTTTCCAGTTCGCGCGCGACAAAGAGCCGGGGACGGCCAACAGTGACACGCCGGAAGCCCTGATCGGCACGGGCGTCGGCACGCGCCGCCTCTCCATCGGGCGCAACAACTTCAGCCCGCGCGAGACGACGATCAAGCGCGTGCAATTCATCGACAACATCAGCTACGTCACTGGCCGCCACGTCTTTAAGGGCGGCGTCGATGTCAACTTTGATCGGATTTTCAATTTCTTCCCCGGACTCTTCGGCGGGCAATATACGTTCAACTCTTACGCCGATTTCATCAACAACCGCCCGGCACGCTTTGTCCAGAACTTCGGCGGCGAAGGGACCAGTGGCGGCACGACCGAGCCAGACCTCAAGGACTACGCCGTTTTCTTTCAAGATGATTGGCGCGTGACGCCGCGCCTGACCCTCAATCTCGGCGTGCGCTACGATTATCAAGACCTCGCCGCACCGCCCGTGCAAAATCCCGACCCGGCCTTGCTCGCCAGAGGCTTCGATACCAGCCGCCAGCCGAAAGACAAGAACAATCTCGCGCCGCGCGCCGGCTTCGCCTACGACGTGGCCGGCGATGGCAAGACCGTCATTCGCGGCGGCTACGGCATTTTCTACGGACGCACGCCCGCCATCATTCTCGGCACGGCCCATTCGCAGAACGGCATCAACGTCACCGGCGTCAGCTTAAACTGCACGACGACGGCGACCAATCCTTGCCCGACCTATCCGAACGTCTTCAACGCGCCGCCGGGCGGACTCGCTCCGCCACGCCCGACGCTCTACCTCTTCGCCGAAAATTACCAGCAGCCCTACGTGCAGCAAGGCCGCCTCGGCGTCGAGCGCGAACTGTTCGCCAACACGAGTTTGTCGGTCACATATCTCTTCTTCAAAGGCGTGAAGCTGACGCGCACGCGCGACGTGAACTTAAGCGCGCCCGTCCCGGCGACAGCCACTTTCGACGGCGAAACGTTCACGATTGATCGCTTCCCGGCAGCGCGTCCGCTCGTGAATTACACGCGCATCAACTTGTTCGAGAGCAGCGCCAATTCCGAGTATCACGGCCTTGCGACGCAATTGACGCGCCGCTTCTCGAACCAGTTTCAATTCATCATGTCCTACACTTACTCGAAAGCCGAAGACGACAAGCCCGATCAGACTTCCGTCGTTCCCGGCAACGCCGGCGACGACTCGAAGCTCGTGCAGAACTTTCTCAATCTGCGCGAAGACTACGGCACGTCGGACTTGGACTTGCGCCACCGTTTCGTCTTCAGCCCCGTCTATGACACGGGCCGCTTCGAGAGCGACAACGCTTTCCTGCGCGCCCTCTTGAGCGATTACAATTTCTCCGGCATCGTGCAGTTGCAATCGGGCGTCGCGTACTCGGCGACCGCCAACGGCGATCAGAACCGCGACGGCAACAGCTTCAACGACCGCACGCCGGGAACCGCGCGCAACGAATTTCGCACGCCGAACACTTACCAATTCGACGCGCGCGTGACCCGCATGATCCCCTTCAATGAAAGGATGCGGCTGCGCCTGATCCTCGAAGGCTTCAACATCTTCAATCGCTCGAACGTGATCGGCGTCAACACCGGGCTGACCAACTTTTCCACCCCCGGCGGCACGCCCACCTTCTCCGCCCCGGCGGCCAACTTCGGCCTCCCGCGCGCGTTCTTGACCGAGCGGCAGCTCCAACTCGCGATCAAATTCGACTTCTAAAATAGGAAGCTCGGACGATTAACGGAAAAGGCGTGACGCTTGAATGAGCATCACGCCTTTTTCCTTGTCGGTTGAATTAAACTTTAACGCCGGCCCGCGTTGAGAATCCGCAGCAAGGCGAGGAAGATGTTGAAGGCGTCGAGGTAGAGCGAGAGCGCGCCCGCGACGTACTCGTTGGTCGGGTAGCGGCGGATGATGTTCGACGTGTCGTAGAGGACGAAGCCGGAGAACAGCAGCAGCGACGCAGCGGCAATCGCAAACGAAAACGCGCTCGACGCGAGGAAGATATTGAGTATGACGGACAGCACGACGACGATCAGGCCGACCGTCACCATCCCGCGCAGAAAACTAAAGTCGCGCTTCGAGATGAAGACGTAGGCCGTCAGTCCGCCGAAGATGCCGACAGTCAGCGCCGCCGCTTGCCAGATCGACGCCGGATTGATCTGTGAATAGGCGGCAATCGCCGGCGAGATAATCACGCCCGTCAGCGTCGTGAAGCCGAAGAGCGCGAGCAGATTCACGCCCGGCACGAGCCGTACCGCCTGTGCGCCCATCACGCCGCCAAGCAGTACGATCAGAGAAATCCACGGGTGTTCAAGCACCGCATTCATTAGCGGCGGGAACACGAAGCCGAGCAGCACGCCGCCGATGGCGAAGAGCGTCGCAGCGAAAAACAGCGCATAGACTTTCCTGACGAAGCTCATGCGCTCCGCCACTGTCGCCTGCGCCGCCGTCTGAGCTTGCAGGCTGCCCCATCCGCCGCCCTCAGCAGGCGGCCACGCCGGCGGGGAATTGAAACGTTGATTCGGGGATTGGTAATCGTTCATCTGAATTTTTCCTTTGTTGAAATTCTTAAACTCAAACGCGCACCCGCCGACTCGCGCGGCGCAAACATTAAGATGCGGTCGTTAATTTCATTGATGCACCGGCAAAGATTATACGTCAAGTGCGGCTGAAATCTTCAGACACACGGCGCGGTGATTCAAGGCGACTTCGAGAGCGCGCCGTGCTTCCGCAAGATTTCGAGCGTGCGTTCGAGCGGCAGCGCTTCGACGGTGTTACCTTGTCCAGTTATCGTCGTGGCGCGGAAGAGCGAGTTGTAGATGGCTTCTTCCGTCGCTTCGATGGCGGCGAGAAAGAGCGGCGACATGGCGTCGTTGGCAAGCAGCTTTAACTCGCGCGGAACATTGGGCGAATTGCGGTCGCGGATAGCGCGGACGCGGATTTCCGGCGCGGTTGAAAAGGCGATGGCATAATCACCGCTACCGTTCGAGCCGCTCGCGCCGGTACGAGCCAGTCCCATGATCGCGCGGGCGGCCAGCCGCTTGAGATTGCGCGCGTCAAGCGGCGCGTCGGTGGCGACGACGATGATAATCGAACCGTCCGCGCTATTTTGCAGAGCGGACGCCTGCTGCTTGTTTGAATGTTTGTCGTCGCGCCGCACATTGCCGGCCGCGCGTTCAAGCTCTTCTTTCAAATAAAACTTTCCGAGTTCGCGACCTACCGGCGCGCCGTTGATGGTCAGCACGCCGCCGTAGTTCGTCTGCACCAGCACGCCGATGGTGTAGCCGCCGAGAGTCGCGGGCAATTTACGCGAAGACGTGCCGATACCGCCCTTGAAGCCGAAAGCGACCGTGCCTGTTCCCGCGCCGACCGCGCCTTCTTCCACCGCGCCGCCGCGCGCGTTCTTGATCGCGCTGAAAACGTCTTCGCGCGTGACGTGTCGCCCGCGAATGTCATTGAGAAAGCCATCGTTCGTTTCAGCGACGAGCGGGTTGACGCTTCGCACCTCTTCGTTGCCCGGAAGCGCGAGCATATAATCGAGCAGCGCGTCAGCCACGCGCGGAACGCTCAAAGTCGAAGAGAGCAAGATCGGCGTTTCGATCTCGCCGAGTTCTTCGACCTGCGTCGAACCCATCAACTTTCCGAAACCATTGCCGACGAAGATCGCGCCCGGCACTTTCTCACGGAACAGATTGCCCTCGTGCGGCAAAACGGCGGTGACGCCCGTGCGGACACTCTCGCCCTTCATGATCGTGGCGTGGCCGACACGGACGCCGGCCACATCCGTAATCGCATTGAGCGTCCCCGCCGGCAAAACGCCGACGATGATCCCGGCATCGCGGGCGCGTGGTCTGTGCTGTTGTGACA
>JALZKK010000101.1 GCA_030859285.1 Acidobacteriota bacterium
GTTCCGTCGCGGTATCAATCGCCGTGAGGCCGCCGCCGATCACGATGGCGGGCAGGCGCACTTGCAAGTTGGCGAGCGCGTCGCGCTTGAACGCGCCGGTCAACTGCAAAGCCATCAAAAAGTCGGATGCCTTGCGAATGCCGCGCAGCAGATTGTTCTTCATGTCGATGATCGTCGGTCGGCCCGCCCCCGCCGCAATCGCGATGTGATCAAAGCCGCGCGCCCAAGCATCCTCAATCGTCAGCGTCCCGCCGAAGCGCACGCCGCCGTAAAAACGAAAGTGATCGCGGCGCGCGAGCGCGAGATGAATCAACGTCAGAAAGTTTTTGTCCCAGCGCACAGTGATGCCGTATTCCGACACGCCGCCGAAGCCCGCCAGCACGCGCGTGTCCAAAGGCGATTCAACTTCGCGCACGTCTTTCACGGCGCGCGGCACATTGCGCCCGCCGTCGCCGGTCAGCGACCCGTCCAGCCGCTCGATCTTCAACCCGTCGATGCCGACGACGCCGAAGCCTTCATTCAAAAGGTAATGCGCGAGCGTGTACCCGGCGGGGCCAAGACCGACGACGAGGACATTCTTGCCGTTGTACGGCAGAGCAAAGGGGCGTTTCGTGTTGAGCGGATTCCAGCGTGTGAGCAGAGAGTAAATCTCGAAACCGTAAGGCAGTTCTAAAACATCTGTGAGGATACCAGTCTCGGCCTGCGGGATATTGACCGGCTCTTGCTTCTGGAAGATGCACGACTTCATGCAATCATTACAGATGCGGTGGCCTGTGCCGGGACACATCGGATTGTCGATCATCACGAGCGCCAGCGCGGCCAGCGAATCGCCCGCTTTCTTCAGCACGTGCATTTCAGAAATCTTCTCGTCGAGCGGACAGCCTTCGAGCGCGATGCCGAGCGGATTGCGCTTGAACGAATTGTCTTTCTCTCGCAAGCCTTTCGCGCAGGAATCCTTGTCGCGTTCGTGGCAATAGAGGCAGTAATCAACTTCGTCGAGAACTTCGCGTTTCGTCGCGCGCGGGTCGGTCAACCGGAATCCGTCGCGGCGGCGCAGATTCTTTTCCAGCCCGCGCATTAGTTCCGGCAACTCCGGTTGCGGCCTTTCGATCTGCACGAGATGTTGATAATCGAGCGGATGCGGCAAGTGGAACGAAACCCATCCGCGCACGCGCTCCTTCGCCGCGATTTGCGTCGCATGAACGGCGGCCCACGCTTCGACGACGCGCAGCGCAGTCTTAACGAACGCCAGATTCGGTTCGGCAAAAGTTTCTGATTGAAACTGAGCCAGCGCGTCTTCAGCTTGTGTCCCGCTGCTGCTCAAACGCGCCCGCTCGATCTCGCGCGACAGAGCAGAACTCTCGTCGCCGTCCGCCGCGCCCTTCTCCAAATACTTTTCCCACTCCAACAGCCGCGCCGTCATCCGCGCAATGCCCAACTCATCGTCATCTGCGAGCGTGTCGGCGAAAGCCGCGCGGCGCAGACTTTCGAGCGCGTCCTGCGCCAGCCCCGCGTCAATCGTCAGAGCTTGCTCGGCGGGAAACTTTTTCAGCGCGCGGCGCGCGACGAAAAACTTGAACTGAAAGATCGCGTCCTGCGCCCGCACGCTCTCGATCTGCGCGTCCCGCTCCGGTTCAACCGCAAACAACCGCGCGACGAAGCGCGACAAGTGCGGCGCGGCGGCGATCAGCAATTCCGATTCCCGCTTGGTCCCCGCGTAGCCCTCGCCGCGCACGTTCAAATAATCCATCAACGCGCTAAACAACTCTGGATCGGCGCGCTCGACTTCCGCATAAAACGTCTCGGCCAACGCGCGCAAGCGTTCCGGCTGATAAAGATCGCCATAACTAAAATCGCCGATGCCTAAAGCAAAATCGGCGCTGCCCGTCTCCACGGCAGACGGCGCACCGCCACTATTTTCGAGGATCAAGTTTTGCATCATTTCGTCAGGATAACTTTGAATATCAGATCGAGGGGAGATTCGCCGGACAGCGCGCGAGATCAATCACCAAACAAACAGCGCGCGCAATCCACACAGAGCGATTATAACACTTGCCTGACGCGCTCCTTCAAACGGCTTCGTCCGCTTGCTAACACTAAACGCGCACACTTATAATCGCCCACGTTTTAAGGCGCTATGGTGTAGTCATCAGGCCCGTTCGTTTAGCG
>JALZKK010000105.1 GCA_030859285.1 Acidobacteriota bacterium
CGATGAGTACCTGACCGAGACGAGTGAGGCGATGATCTATGCCGCGATGATTCGGCTGATGCTCAAGCGGCTTGCTCAAGCATCAGCCGGAACAGGTTAGAAAGGCTTTTCAGACGCCCTCTATAGCAATTTGCAGATGACTGCGACCAGCAGGAGAATGTTCACCGCAGAGGTTCGCAGAGGAATGAAAATGTTTAGTATATCCTTTGCGAGCCTGTGTGTCCTTTGCGTTACTCTGTCGTCGCATCCAATCGCAAACGGCAATAAAAATCATGGCTGAACATGCTGCCGCACAACCTGATCAACTCGGCCATTGGGGGCCATACGGCGGTCGCTTCGTGCCGGAGACTTTGATGGCCCCGCTCGAAGAATTGACGGCGGCTTATGAACAGGCGCAGGCGGATGAAACATTCCAGAGGGAATTCGCCGCGTTGTTGCGCGACTTTTCCGGGCGACCGACGCCGCTCTTTTTTGCCGCGCGTTTGACCGAACACGCGGGCGGCGCACGCATCTTTCTCAAACGCGAAGACCTCTCGCACACCGGCTCGCATAAAATTAACAACGCGCTCGGCCAAGCTCTGCTCGCGCGGCGGATGGGCAAGCGGCGAATTATCGCGGAGACCGGAGCGGGACAGCACGGCGTTGCGACGGCGACGGTCTGCGCGCTGTTCGGCTTGCAGTGTGTGGTTTATATGGGCGCGGAAGATGTGCGGCGGCAGCGTTTGAATGTGTTTCGGATGCAACTGCTCGGCGCGGAAGTGCGCGAAGTCCAAGCCGGCGCGCGGACTTTGAAAGATGCAATCAATGAAGCCTTGCGCGATTGGGTGACTACGCCAGTAGACACTTATTACTTGCTCGGCAGCGCGCTTGGTCCCCATCCATATCCATTGATGGTGCGCGATTTTCAAAGCGTGATCGGACGCGAAGCCCGCGCACAATTTTTAGAGCGGGAAGGCCGCTTGCCCGATGCGCTCGTTGCGTGCGTCGGCGGCGGGTCAAACTCAATTGGGTTGTTTCATCCCTTCCTTGCTGATGAAGGCGTACGGATGATCGGAGTCGAAGCGGGCGGGAGCGGCAATGCTTTGGGCGAACATGCCGCGCGGTTTAATCAGGCGGGCGGCGGGCGTCCGGGCGTGCTGCAAGGCACGATGAGCTACGTGCTGCAAGATGAGCAAGGGCAGATCGCGCCGACACACTCGATCTCCGCCGGACTCGATTATCCATCCATCGGACCGGAACATGCTTTTCTACATGATGCCGGGCGCGTCGAGTACATCTCGGTCAACGACAGCGATGCGCTCACCGCTTTTCAGTCTCTCTCTCAACTCGAAGGCATTATCCCGGCGCTCGAATCGGCGCACGCTGTCGCACATGCCTTGCGCGTCGCGCGTGAGATGAAAGCGGAGCAGTCGATCCTCGTCAATCTCTCCGGGCGCGGCGACAAAGACGTGCAGACTATCGCCGACGCTATCAACGCCGGGGGCCAATCTTGAGCCGTATCGCCGAAACTTTCGCGCGGCTGCGGACAGAGGGACGGCGCGGCTTCATCCCGTTCATCACCGCTGGCGATCCCGATCTGGAAATGACGCGCGCTTTGATCGTCGAACTAACTCGCGCCGGCGCGACGCTGATTGAGTTGGGTGTGCCGTTCAGCGATCCGATGGCCGACGGGCCGGTAATTCAACGCGCTTCAGAGCGCGCGCTAAAAAATCGCGTCGGCGTCGCAAATGTGTTATCCGTCATCGCCAATGCACGGCGCGAAGTGGTTGTGCCAATCGTGCTGTTCAGTTATTTCAACCCGCTGCTACAGTTCGGCCTCGACCGCCTCTGCGCGGAAGCGCGTCGCGCCGGCGTGGACGGAATGCTCGTCACAGACCTCTCGCTGGAAGAGGCCGGCGACTTTGCGACAAAACTCAAACAGCACGAACTCGATCTGATCTTCCTCATTGCCCCGACATCGACCGACGCTCGTCTCAAGATGGTCGCGGAACTCGCCGGCGGTTTTATCTACGCCGTCTCGCGCGCGGGCGTCACCGGCGCGCAGAGCCAAGTCAGCAGAGAAGCCGAGCGTCTCGTCGCACGAGCGCGCCAAGCGACCGATCTGCCCATTGCCGTCGGCTTTGGCATTTCAACCAACGAGCAGATCGCCGAAGTTTGGCGCTACGCGGATGCCGCTGTCGTCGGCTCTGCCATCGTCGCCGAGATCGAGAAACATGCGGGCGCGCCCGATCTCGTGCAACATATCGGCGGCTTCGCGCGCTCATTGCTGCCAGATGTGTCCGCACAAGGATCGAACACAAGGCAGTAGCCCGACCGTGAGTGAGAGCGCTCTCAGTCGGCAGTTGGCAGACGGCAGGAGCAGGAGGCAGAAAAAGCAAATAGACTTAGCTGCCGCCTGCTCCTGCCTCCTGTCTTTTCGCTCGACTAATCTGGCGAGTCTGGCGTATCCTAGCGCCGCTTTCGCATCGGCGGCTTCTGGCCTTCTCGCGCCAGAGGCGAACAGTGATCGGGCTTTGACCTCACTTCACTGAAAAAAAACTTTGTTGCATTGATGAAACAGCGTTCCATTCTCGCGCCGAGTGTGTTATACTCCGCTCCGGTCTGGGGGAAAGACACATTCATTTCCGTGAGAAGAGAGGACGAAGAAAAGAGTGATGAGCATGGCTGAAAAAATAGGCGCGGATCGCGGCAAGGCGGTTGAAGCGGCGCTCCTGAATATCGAAAAGAAATTTGGCAAAGGCTCAATCATGCGCCTCGGTGAGCGCGAGGTCTCGGACGTGGCGGCGATTTCGACCACTGCACTTTCGCTCGACGCGGCTATTGGCATTGGCGGCGTGCCGCGCGGGCGCGTGATTGAGATTTACGGGCCGGAATCCTCCGGCAAAACGACGCTGGCGCTGCACATTGTGGCCGAAGCGCAGAAAGCCGGCGGCGTCGCGGCCTACATCGATGCTGAACATGCGATGGACGCCGACTACGCCGGGAAGCTGGGCGTCAACATCGACGATCTGCTGATCTCGCAGCCGGATTCGGGCGAGCAGGCTTTGGAGATTACCGAAGCCCTCGTGCGCTCAAACGGCGTGGATGTGATCGTGATCGATTCGGTGGCGGCGCTCGTGCCGCGTGCGGAGTTGGACGGCGAGATGGGCGATAGCTTGCCGGGCCTGCAAGCGCGCCTGATGTCGCAGGCGCTCCGCAAACTGACGGCGATTGTCGCGCAGTCGAACACCTGCCTGATCTTTATCAACCAGATTCGCGAGAAGATCGGCGTCATGTTCGGCTCGCCTGAGACAACGACCGGGGGGCGCGCACTGAAGTTTTACTCTTCGCTACGAATGGACATCCGGCGCATCGGCGCGATCAAGGACGGCGACCGCATCGTGGGCAATCGCACGAGGGTCAAGATCGCGAAGAACAAAGTAGCGCCGCCGTTCCGCGAGTGCGAGTTTGACATCATGTACGGCGAAGGCATCTCGCGCGAGGGCGACGTGATCGATCTCGGCGTCGCCAACCAGATCGTCGAGAAGAGCGGCGCGTGGTTCTCCTACAAAGGCGAGCGTTTGGGGCAGGGACGCGAGAATTCTAAACAGACGTTAAAGGACGACGCGGGCTTGCGCCAACGCATCGAGAATGAAGTGCGCGCCGCGCTCGGCATTCCGGTCCCAGAGGCTGCGGAAGGGCAGGCCGAAACCGCTGCGAGTAAGAAATAAACGACTGATCTTCAGCGCGAGTCGAATTCTTAAATTGAGCTGTCACCGTTGCGCTTTCGAGCGTGGCGCGGGCGGCTCAATTGCTGTTTCTTTACAGTGCAGAGACGCGGGCGCATAATCGGCGCGCTTTCCCTCGCAGACAAAGTTGATGAACGATGGTAACTCAATTCTGATCCGCAACGGCCTGATCGTCACGATGGATGCGGCCAACTCTATCATCAACGGCGATGTATTGGTGAAAGATAACCGCATTGCCGCTATCGGCGAAGTTGGCGAAAAGGCCAACGAAGTAATCGATGCCGGCGGTTGTGCCGTACTGCCCGGCTTCGTGCAGACGCACGTCCATCTCTGCCAAACTCTCTTTCGTGGCGCGGCTGACGATTTGCCGTTGATCGATTGGCTGAAGCAGCGCGTCTGGCCGATGGAGGCCGCGCACACGCCCGCGTCGCTCAGAACTTCGGCGCAACTCGGCGTCGCGGAACTGATCAAAGGCGGGACGACCTGCGCGCTGA
>JALZKK010000112.1 GCA_030859285.1 Acidobacteriota bacterium
CGCGTCGATCCGCGTGACATCCCGGATCAGACCGACCAGTTCGCGCCGCGCCTCGGCTTCGCTTACGATCCGTTCAGCAACGGCAAGACAGTCATCCGCGGCTTCGGCGGCATTTACTATGCGCGCACGCCGCTCCTGACTATCGCTGGCCCGATCAACAACTTCCGCACGCCGCCGGGCGACGTGACGCTGCAAGTATCCGGCTTTGACGACACACGCACCGGCGGCGTGATTACTCGCACAGCTTGCGCTAATAACATCCCAGCCGCCGACCCGCGCTGTCCGAATACAATTTACAAGCAGTTCCTGTCCATCGGCGTCGATCTCAATCAGTTTCCCTTGAACGCGCTGCCGATTCTGACCGCCGCTCAAGTGCAGCAGATCAACGCCAACATCGCCGCCGCACGCGGTTTCACCGTCAACCCAAACGCGGGACTGAGTCTCACCGCCGTCGGCGATCAATTTGAGAACCCGCGCTCGGTGCAATTCGGCGGAGGGTTCGAGCATGAATTGGCGAGAGGTTTGACCGTCGGCGCGACGTTTGATTATGTCAACACCGTCCACCTCAACCGCAACCGCGACTTGAACGTCCCCGTGCCGGTCATCCGCGCCGGCGACATGAGCCAGCGCCCGTTCTATAACGTCGATGCGGGCGGCAACAATCGCCCGGCCCGCGGCTTGAACTTCATCCAAATTCGTGAGGCTTCGGCGCGCTCGCTCTATCGCGCCTTCACTGTCCGCGCGCAACTGCGCCGCAGCTTCGGCCAGTTCGATGCCTTCTACACGCTGGCGAAAAATTTGGACGACGACTCGACCGAGCGTAGTGCGACTTTCGCGGAGTACGACGACTCGTTCAATCTGCAACCCGAATACAACTTCTCGCGCCTCGACCGGAAACATCAATTCGTTTTCAACACGGTCATCAACGCGCCACTCGGTTTCCAAATCTCTTCGCAGGGACGCTTCCGTTCTGGCCTGCCGCTCGACGCGACCGTCAGTGGCATTGTCGCGCCCGCCGACTTCGTAACGATGGCGAACTCCAACAACCGTAACGCGGCTTACGCAGCGGTGGTGACAGTCAATTCGACCTTCCCTTGTTCGGGGCAAGCGACCATCCTGTGCGCCAGCACTTCCGGCGACTTGAACGGAGATCGCGGTAACTTCTCGGATCGTCCGTACAGTGCGCCGGGCGTGCCGTCCCTGCGAAACTCATTCCGCAATCGCCCGTTCTACAACGTTGACATGCGCTTCCAACGCGATTTCAAGTTCAACGAAAGGTACACGCTGTCGCCGACCTTTGAAGTCTTTAACGTCTTCAAGTTCGACAACATCGAGTACGCCGGCACGACCGCTTTCAATTACGGCAATCCCGGCGTCAACGAACGCACGGGCGAAATTCTTGGGCCGACCAACCGGACATTCTTACAACTGCGCGACAGCAACGGCAACTACCTGCTCAACAACCGACCGGGTTCGCCGCTGCAAATGCAACTCGGCCTTCGCTTCTTATTCTAAAAAGAAGCTGCCGGATAAAACTCAAGCGGGCGCGTTGATTCACAGCGCGCCCGCTTTTTTGCTTGGGACAACCCCTCGCGCTTTGTACGGAAATGAGCAGAGCGCCGTATGAAATTACTCTTGGAAGAGTAAACATTTTTTGTTCACCCCTTCCGCTCAATACACTGTAAAAGACCTTATTGCCAACCCGTATAAAGATTTTACCAGCGTCGGCATAAGTATTTTCACTCCCGGCGTACTGTTGGCATGTCTGTTGCTCTCCTCTCTGCAAAATAACCCGCGTGCTGATCATTCGGGATTGCAGTTGAACGCGGGCAGATTGACTAAAGGAGAAAAGATGATGAGCTTACCAAACAAAGACGAAGTGAAAGGCAACCTTGACCAAGCCAAAGGCGCGGTTAAAGAGAATGTGGGGCGGGCCGTCGGTGATCGCGAGATGGAAACAGAAGGCCAAGCCGACCGTGCTGAGGGGAAGGTAAAAGAGGAGTATGGCGAGGGGCGTCGTAAAGTTGGCGACGCGATCAAGGATGTCGGCGACGCTGTCGGACGTTAAAAGCAGTGGCGAGTAATGAGTGACAAGTGACGAGCCAGAAGAAGTTCTGACCTCGTCACTCGACACTCGTCATTGCTTTTCTATCTTCTCCAATTTCCGCTCGGAGCATCGTCAAGCAAATGATCAATGCCACGCCGCAACGTGTACTCGTGAGAGGATGCTTGCTCTGGTGTGCCGCGCGTGGTCAAAGCAGAATCACGGTGGGGTGGGTGAGTATCAAGTTCATCTGAGCGTTCGTCACGAAAGCGTGGCCGCACTGCTTCAAGGCGATCAGCAGTTACTCGCTTGTCTCTTTCACGTTCCGGTCGTTGGCGGCGCACGCCGTCATCGCGCTCGTGCGCTTCGTCGTAACGGCGCAGACTCTCGCGTTGGCTTTGACGGGCGGCGCGCAAGGCATCATCGAAGTCACGCTCGCGGCGCGATTCGCCGTCTCCGTAATTGGGCCGGCCCGCTACGCGGCGACCTTCTTCCGTATCGGAGCGGCGATCCCTCTCTCGCGCTCCCTCATCGTCGCGCCCGCGCAAATGTAACCTCTCGCGGTAATAACGTTCGTCCGAGTGCGGCGGACGACGCTCTGCTCCAGCAACCCAACGCGGCTCGCGCTGTTCAGTCCGCCCACGACGGTCCAAGCCCCGCTCGTCGCCGCGACCGGCCATTGTTCGCCGTCCATCTCCCGCCGCGCGCTGCTCGACCATCCGTTTGAAGCGTTGGAGATCGTCTTCCAACACCCGCTCAAACTGCCGCCCGAAGAGCGGCCTCGCGTCGTTGCCTTCACGAGAGCGTGCGTGCGGCAGATCGTAACCGAGGACTAAACGCAGCACTGTCGTCTGCCGGCGCGTCTCCTCGAAGATCGCTTCACCGTCAGTCTCGACATCGCCGCGCACGGAGCGCCAAGCGATACGATGATCGGGTTGAAAAACAGTTGTCTCGGTCTCCCACACGAGAGGCCGACGCTCGCGCGCAGCAGCCAACGCCCAGCGCGTCAGATGCCGTCCCGCGCGACGGACTTCCCCGATCCCGCTCATCCATTCCGGGAAGCTCTCGAAATTGCTGAACGCCTCAAACACACGCTCCACCGGCGCATCGATCTCTACATACCTTTCGACTCTTCGCATAATAACCCCTCTGCGGAATGCGGATTTCGGATTGCGGATTGAAAACAGGTTTCTCTTAAATCCGCATTCCGCAATCGCTTTACTCTTGCCGCACGTTGTCAGCGCCCAATTCTTCCATCAGTTTTTCGAGCTTGTCTGACTCGTCGTCGGAATTACCTTCGACGCCGATCAGAATGCCGCCGCTACGGAGTCCGGCGTCATAAACTTTGGCCCGGTATTCGGGAATGCCTGCGCCGACGAGCGCGCCGATCAAGCCGCCTGCCGCGCCGCCTGCGCCCGCGCCCGCCAGCGCCGCCGCAATCGGGCCGGCAATGACGAGGCCGATGCCCGGCAGCGCAATGGTTGTCCCGACCGCCACAATCGCCGCTACGACCGCACCGACCGCGCCGCCGACTGCGCCACCGATCCCCGCGCCGTCAGCCGCGCGCGATCCCGTTTCAATGGCGAACTCTTTGTTCTTCGTCGCATCCGACATCAACACGCTAATGTCGTCGCGCGTATATCCGCGCTTGAGCAGCGCGTCCACCGCCGCTTCCGCCGCGACGCGCGATTTGAAAAGTCCTGTCACTAGTTTAGCCATCACATTTGCTCCTTCGCTCTTCTGTTACCAGCAATTGAAATCACACGTTTACATAAACTGTGACGGCAAACTTTATGCCGACTCGCGGCGCGGACAGATTTGCGCCGGGCAAACTGCGCGTTATGTTGAACTACCGGCGTTATGCGCTCATCAAGCGATTTCGCCCATCGCGGGCGGGCTTCAGAATGGCGTACCAAACCGAAACAAAATTCGCGCAAGTGTCTCGATTTCAAAATTGGCAAGATGCTGTCAACTGATTGTTGTGCGGCTCCTTCAACTCTATTCCGCTTCGTGTGCTTCGCGCGCTTCGTGTCCTTCGTGGTTAAATACCTCTTCACTGCTAAGGGATCGGAAAAGGAGCAACGAATTCATGATCGAGGCCGTGATTTTTGACATCGACGGGACGCTCGTCGATTCCGTCGATCTGCACGCGCGGGCATGGCAGGAAACTTTCAGGCGCTTTGGCAAGGACATCCCTTTCGCCGACGTGCGCCGGCAGATCGGCAAGGGCGGCGACCAGTTAATGCCGGTTTTCTTCTCACAGAAAGAGTTGGACGAGTTTGGCGAAGAGATGGAGAAATATCGCGGCAACTTGTTCAAGCGCGAATATCTCTCGCAAGTGCGCGCCTTCCCCCAAGTGCGCGAGTTGTTCGAGCGCGTCCGTGCCGACGGCAAAATGATCGCGCTCGCGTCTTCGGCCAAAGAAGATGAATTGAAAACTTACAAAAAGATCGCGCGCATCGAAGACCTCGTTGAAGAAGAGACATCTGCCGACGACGCCGAGAAATCCAAGCCGCACCCGGACATCTTCGAGGCCGCGCTCGCCAAGCTCGGTGATGTGCCAAAGAGTAATGTGATCGTCGTCGGCGACACACCCTACGACGCGGAAGCCGCCGGCAAAATTGACTTACGCACGATTGGTGTCCTCTGCGGCGGCTTCCCCGAAGCGGAACTGCGCGCCGCCGGCTGCACCGACATCTATCGCGACCCGGCTGAATTACTCGCGCGCTACGACGAATCTCCACTGGGGCACAAGCAGGGGTTAGGAGCTAAATCAGAGCAGAGAAGAATGAGACAGGATTAACAGGATGGACCGGATGAAAAAAAACACATCAAGTCCTTGTTCAGTCTTATCTGGTTCATCCTGTCCATCCTGTCTATTTCCTTGTGTGTCGTGAGGATTCTTCACATCAGTTCGGCGCGTTCGTTCGGCGGTGGCGAGCGGCACTTCATCGATCTGACGCGCTCCCTTGTGCAACGGGGTCATCAAGTGTTCGCCGCATTGGTCCCCTCGACGCCGCTACTGGATGAACTCTTGCATGTGCCGGCATCAAATCTGCTCACGCTGCCGCTCAAGAATGCGCTCGATCTGGCGAGCGCGCGTCGTCTCGCCGGATTCGTCCGTGAACGCCAGATCGAGATCGTTCACGCCCACGTCGCGCGCGATTATCCTTTAGCCGCTTACGCCGCGCGCCGCGCCGGTGCGCGCTTCGTGATCACGCGCCACGTTCCGTTCGCGTTGAGCAAACTGCACCGGCTGACGCTGGCGAACGTCGCCTGCGTCATCGCTGTCTCCGAGTCGGTCGCGCACCAACTGAGCGCGCGAGGAATTGTCACCGCCGCCAAGATTCGCGTGATCCCGAACGGCGTCGATCTGCGCCGCTTCGCGGCGACGGCACATCACCCGCAGCGAGAAAAACTCAATCACGATCTGCCATCAAGCGCGTCGCTCTTCGCCGGCACCATCGGCGAGTTGAGCGAGGTCAAAGGACAAGATGATTTCGTGCGCGCCGCCGCACTCGTCGCCAAGCAAGAATTTGCTGATACGGGCTTCATCATCGCCGGCGCGGACAATGCTCCCGGCCAACAGAACCGCGCGCGGATTGAACAGTTGATCGCTCGGGAAAATTTGCAAACTCGCGTTTACCTGCTCGGTTACGTGCCTGATGTTGCGCCGCTTTTGGCGTCGCTCGATGTGTACGTTTCGGCGGCGCGCGCCGAAGCGTTCGGGCTGGCGTTGGTGGAGGCGATGGCCTGCGGCGTGCCGTGTATTGCGACGGCGACCGACGGCGCACGCTCGATCATTGAGGACGGCGTGAGCGGGAGACTGGTCCCCATCGGCGACGCGGCGGCGTTGGCCCGCGCCGTGATGGACTTACTCCGCGACGCAGTAGCGCGCGCGCGGCTCGGCGCAGCAGGACGCAAACGTGTGCACGAGTCATTCAGTCTCGAAAGAATGGCGGACGCGACCGAAGAAGTCTATCGCGAGGCGCTGA
>JALZKK010000123.1 GCA_030859285.1 Acidobacteriota bacterium
CGCCGGTGTTCATCGGTTACTACCAAGCGAATCCGCTGACGAACCTGACGGTCGTCGCGCCGGACACGGGCGGAGCCGAACGCGCACGGGCTTACGCGAAGCGTCTGAATGCGGAATTAGCCCTCTGTGACAAGCGGCGCGAGAGCGCCAACGTGGCAGAGGTGATGAACGTCGTCGGCGATGTGCGTGGTCGCAACTGTCTGGTCGTCGATGACATGTGCGACACAGGCGGCTCGTTGACGAAGGTGGCGAAAGCCTTGAAAGAGGCTGGAGCCGCGAGCATTCACGCTTGTTTCACGCACGCGGTTTTGTCGGGACAGGCTTGTGGGAAACTCAACCGCTCAGACATCGAGCAGGTCGTGACGACGAACACGATCCCGCTGAAGAGCCGCGAGTGTGAGTTGGATGGCGTTAAAGTTTTGAGCATCGCGCCGTTGTTGGCGAAAGCGATCAAGTCGATCCACGAGGAGACCAGCGTCTCTTCGCTCTTCGTCTAAAACTTGGTTTGAGGTTTCAAGTTTGAGGTTAGAAGTTGCTCTGACCTCAAACTTCAAACTTCAAACTTCAAACTGGAAACTGAAATCATGGCTGAAAGAGAAGAAATTGTCGTGCGCGCCGAGCGGCGTGAAGGGCGCGGTAAAAACGACGCGCGTCGTTTGCGAGCGAGAGGTTTTGTGCCGTTGACTGTCTATGGTGGGGAAGGTGAGGCCGTTTCCGCCGCCGCGCCGCTCGCGGAATTGGCAGCGATCCTGCGCTCCGAAACCGGGCCTAACACGATCTTCACGATTGACGTGGACGGCATCGGCGCGAGCGAGGTGTTATTCCTCGACCGGCAACTCGATCCCGTGCGCGGTCGTCTGGTTCACGCGGACTTGCGTCGCTTGGTGCGCGGGCAGAAGCTCGAAGTCACCGTTCCCCTGCACCTGATCGGCGAGCCGCTAGGCATCAAGGAAGAGGGCGGCGTTCTCGAACAGGTCGTGCGCGAGATCGATATTCGCGTCAGCCCGCGCGACATTCCTGAGGCGATCAATGTCGATGTCTCGCACCTCGGCGTCCATGATGTGCTGCACGTCTCCGACATTCCGGCGGACGAGAAGATCGAGATTCTCAGCGATCCCGAAACGGTGCTGGCGACCATCGGCATCATCCGCGAAGAAGAGGTCGCGCCAGCACCCGCGACCGAAGAGCCTGCCGCCGAACCCGAAGTGATCGGCAAGGGCAAGAAAGAAGACGAAGAGTGATCGGATTTTTGATTTGCGATTTTTGATTTGCGATTTGAAGACAGCCCGAATCTCAGATTTGAGATTTCAAATTTGAAATCTCAACAAGGTTCAGTCCGTCGATCAAGAATCAAGAATCAAAAATCGCAAATCAATATGCTGATCGTTGGTCTCGGCAATCCGGGCGCGCAGTACGAATGGACGCGCCACAACCTCGGCTTCATGCTCATTGATCTGCTGGCGCGCGAGGCGGGCCGCGAAGTGAAGCGCGAAGAATGCCGCGCGCTCGTCGGGCGGGCTGAGATTGAAGGTCGCACAATTGAGTTGGTCAAGCCGCAGACCTACATGAATTTGAGCGGCGAGGCAATCGCGTGCTTGCTGCGTAAGAGCGAGGAATTGACGGCGAAAGATGTGATCGTCATCTGCGATGATCTCGCGTTGCCATTCGGCACGATCCGTTTGCGCCCGAAAGGATCGAGCGGCGGCCACAACGGCTTGAAGAGCCTGATCGCTCAACTGAAGACCGAAGAATTTATCCGCCTGCGGATCGGCATCCAACCCGATCACCCGCTGGCCGATGCGAAGCGTTACGTGCTTGAGCGTTTCTCGCACAGCGCGCGCGCCGAAGTCGAACAAGTTTTACAGCGCAGCGCCGACGCGCTCCGCGCCGTCCTCAGAGATGGCATTGACAAAGCAATGGCAACTTACAATCAGTGATCAGAGGTTAGAGGTCAGAGGTTAGTAAAAAGCATTTGTCTTTCACTAACCTCTAACCTCTGATTCTTTTCCTTCTTGCTTCATCCGCCACGTGATGAGGCTAGACATCCAAAAGGAGGATGCGTTTTGGCTGAGAAGAGAGTTTACGAAGTCGTCTTCATCATCGACACCGAGACCCCGGAAGACGAATCCACGCGACTGATCGAGAATCTGCAACACACAATCACCGAGCAGGGTGGCACGATCACGAAAAGTGAAAGCATGGGGCGGCGCGCGCTGGCCTACCGGATCGGGCGCAAGACCGAAGGCAACTTCATGCTGTTCGAGGTCGAAGGCACGGGCCGCGAGATCGCCGAACTAGAGCGCCGGATGCGCGTCAGCGATGCTGTTGTCCGTTTCCTGACTGTGCGCGTCGATGAGGATCGGCGTCGCGCCGACAAGCTCAAAGAGCGGCGCGCGCGCAAGGCGAGCAAGCGACCGGCGACGGGTGGCGCGAGAGGCGGCGGCGCGCAACGCGCCGGAGCGGCGACCGCGGTCGCCGCAGCCCCAGAGATTGAGGAGGAGGCGTAAGAGCCATCGGCTCGCGCTTCTCCCGCAGGTTGGACCCATTGCGGCGTGCGGCCTTCGGCCTCTAAATTTTTGACGAGCCGGACGCACCCGCAGCAGCGGAGAGGAAGAAATTATGTCGAGTAACTTTAGAGATGATCGAGATTTCGGGATGGACGACGAGCGCAGCGGGCCGCCCCCCAGTCGCGGCGGCGGCGGCGGGCGCGGCGGGCAAGGCGGTCGGAATCGTTTCCGCCGTCGCAAAGTGTGCCGCTTCTGCTCGGACAAGGTTGATCTGATCGACTTCAAAGACGTGAAGCTCTTGCAGGGCTATGTTCCGGAGCGCAGCAAGATCATGCCGCGCCGCATCTCCGGCTCGTGCGCGATGCACCAACGGATGCTGGCCGAAGCCATCAAGCGCGCGCGCAACATCGCGCTCTTGCCTTTCGCCGCAGACTAAACCGGGAGGAGAAACAGATCATGGCAAACACCAACGTCCTCTTGCGAGAAGACATCGACAACTTGGGCGCGCGCGGCGAGATCGTCAAAGTCAAAGCCGGCTACGCGCGTAACTATCTACTGCCGCGCAAACTCGCCGTCGCTGCGACCGCCGGCAATGTCAAACAGATCGAGGCGGAACGCGCCGCGCTTTTGAAACGCGAAGCGAAAGAGCGTGGCACTGCCGAAGAGCAGGCCGCGCAGATGAAGTCGTTGTCACTCAACTTCGAGCGCAAAGTCGGCGAACACGGCATCCTCTACGGCTCGGTCACGTCGATGGACATCGCTGAAGCCTTGCACGCGCAAGGCTATGAGATCGACCGTCGCCGCATCACTCTGCGCGAGCCGATTAAGGAGACCGGCGAGTTCAGCGTCGGCATCAAACTGCACCGCGATGTCACTATCGAAGTGCCGGTCATCGTCACGGGAGAAGGCGGCGCGCAAACTGCGACGCCGGCGGCTGAGAGTGTGGCTGAAGAGATGACTGCCGCGACCGGAGACGAAGAGGCGGACGGAGCAGCGAGCGAATAAAACTCAAGCACAGCGCGGGTGCGGCAACTCTCTGTTGTCCGCGCCCGTATCGCTGTTGTATAGTGCGCGGCTGTTAGGCGCGCCGATCATTTTTCTGCCGCCAGTCAGAATGATCGACGCCGCTTGACAGCCGTTTTTTACTCTTCAATTTCAACCGCGAAAGCTCCCGATGTCCAGAAACTTCGCCGGCGATTCCAACCGCGAGCAGATGATCGAACGCCCGCTGCCGCACAGCGCGGAGAGCGAGCGCGCCATCCTCGGCGCGATCATCTTGAATAACGGCCTCGTCAATCAGGCCATCGAACTCCTCAAGCCCGAAGATTTTTACGTCCGCGCGCACCAACTCGTCTTCCGCGCCATGCTCTCGATGAGCGAGCGCGGCGCGGAGATCAATCCGATCCTCCTCGGCGAAGAACTCCGCCGCGACGGCGCGCTCGAACAAGTCGGCGGCATCGCCGTCATCTCTGAGTTGACCTACGGCCTGCCGCACTTCACCAACATCGCGCATTACGCGAAGATGGTGAAGGGCAAGTCGATGCTCCGGCAGTTGGTCAAAGTGGCGAACAAGATCACGAGTGAAGCCCTCGAAGAAGAGGACGAGCCGGAGATGATCCTCGATCATGCCGAACAGATGATCTTCGCCCTCGCCGACGAGCGCGCCCGGCAAGGATTCTCACACATCAAACCCGTCGCCGAACAGATTCTCGACAAAGTTCAAGAACTCGGCGGGCGCAACGTCACGCTCACGGGATTGACCACCGGCTTTAACGAACTCGACTCGATAACTTCGGGCCTCCAGCCCTCGGATTTGATCATCGTGGCGGCTAGACCGTCAATGGGAAAGACTGCATTGTGCTTGACGCTCGCGCAGAATGCTGCCTTGGACCCCAAAGCGCAGGCCGTCGTCGGGGTCTTTTCGTTAGAGATGTCGAAAGAGTCTCTGGTAATGCGGATGCTCTGCTCGGAAGGGCGGGTGGACGCGCACCGCTTCCGCGCGGGCTTTCTGTCGCGCGACGAATGGGCGCGGCTGGCGGGCGCGCTCGGCAGTCTGGCCGAAGCCAGAATCTTTATTGATGACACGCCCGGCATCTCAGTGTTGGAGATGCGCGCCAAAGCTAGACGCTTGGCGGCGGAGCAGAAGCAACTCGATCTGATCATCGTCGATTACCTGCAACTGATGTCCGGTTCGTCGCGCCGCGTCGAGTCGCGGCAACAGGAAGTCTCGCAAATCTCGCGCGAGCTAAAGGGGCTGGCGAAGGAATTGAATGTCCCGCTCGTCGCTCTCTCGCAACTCTCTCGCGCGCCCGAATCGCGCACCGATCACCGTCCGCAACTGAGCGACTTACGCGAAAGCGGCTGCCTCGCGGGTGAGAGTCTGATTGCTCTGGCTGATAGCGGGGCGCAGGTGCCGATCCGTGACTTAGTGGGAAAATCAGGCTTCGCGGTTTGGGGTTTGAACGAACAGACTTTAAAGATCGAACGGGCCAACGTGAGCCGCGCCTTTTCGACCGGACGCAAGACAGTTTATCGTCTGCAAACAAAGCTGGGGCGGCACATTCGCGCGACAGCCAACCATCAATTCCGTACTTTTGATGAATGGAAGCGGCTTGATAGATTGGAAATCGGCGAGCGCGTGGCTCTGCCTCGGGCCTTCTTCAATAGTTCCACCAGTCAGTCGCTGACTGACGCTGAACTCGCTCTGCTGGGTCACTTGATCGGTGACGGCTGTACGCTGCCTCGTCACGTCATAACAACCCGTCAGATGATGGCTGGGATCGGCACGGCTT
>JALZKK010000147.1 GCA_030859285.1 Acidobacteriota bacterium
CCTGCACCGCCGAGTCGCCTTCCATCACGCCCATGCGTCCGGTCGGCCAAGTGAAGATGAAATCTGGATCGAAGCCTTGCCCGGCCATCGCGTAATAGCCCGCGCCGGAAGCGTGGTTGATCGTCAAGACGATCTTCGGCACAGAGGCCGTCGCCATCGCTTCGACGAAACGCGCGCCCGCGCGGATGATGCCGGAATGCTCGGCCTCTGCGCCGACCATAAAGCCAGACACGTCTTGGATGAAGACGAGCGGCGTGCGATGTCGATTGCACACGTCGATGAAGTACGCGACTTTCTCGGCGGAGTCAGTGTAGATGATACCGCCGAATTTCGGCGGGCCGCCGCCGGGCGAACGAAACAGTCCGCGATTATTGGCAATGATGCCGACCTGTATGCCGCGAATGCGCGCGTGGCCGCAGATCATCTCTTTAGCGTAATCGGCTTGAAATTCATCAAGGTGGCCTTCATCGATGATGCAACGCAAGACGGCGTGCGCGTCGTAAGGATGACGATGATCGTCGGGAATCAGATCGTAAAGTTCAAGCTCGGCTCGCCCCGGCTCTTTGCTTTTGATCATTTGCAACGAACGCGATTCGTTGAGCGGCAGTTCTGAGACGAACTCTCTGATCTTCGCAATGCACTCTTCGTCGTTCGCCACGCGATAATGCGCGACGCCAGAAATCTCGTTGTGCGCGCGTGCGCCGCCGAGCGTTTCGTTGTCAATCGTCTGCCCGGTCGCGCCCTTGACCAAGTTCGCGCCGCCAAGCCCCATGAACGAAGTGCCATCGACCATCACGATGATGTCTGAGAGCGCGGGCAGATACGCGCCGCCCGCCACGCACGGCCCCATCACCGCCGCGATCTGCGGGACGTGTAAGTAATGACGCATGATCGAGTTGTAATAAAAGATTCTCGCCGCACCGTATTGACCGGGAAACACGCCGCCTTGATACGGCAAATTCACGCCCGCCGAGTCCACCAGATAAATGATCGGCACGCGCGAGCGCATCGCGATCTCTTGCGCCCTTAAAATTTTCTTGATCGTTTCCGGCCACCATGAGCCGGCTTTTACCGTCGCATCGTTGGCGACGACCACGACTTCGCGCCCGCCGATGCGCCCCGTCAACGTCACCACGCCCGCCGCCGGAGCCGCGCCCTTGTATTGATCGTAAGCGACGAACAGACCGATCTCTTGTGTGTAAGAATCTTTGTCGAACAGTAAGTGAAGGCGCTCGCGCGCGGTGAGTTTTCCTTGTTGATGCTGGCGTTCAATCTTATCGGGACCGCCGCCGCGTTGGAGTTTAGCTTCGAGCCGGCGAAAATCTTCGACCAACTCTTGCAGTCGCGCGCGTCTCTCGGCGAGAGCCGGCGGCGCATCGATTTGCTGTTCAACGCCCTGCGGCGTCATCGGAGTTTTCACAGTCTTGCATTCAGCCGCGCGTTTCCCACACGAAAAGCAATTCGCTCACAGCCGTTCTCAGTTTAATGATTCAGAACTATTGATAACTCAAAATAGCACAGGAAAGAAGCGCGAGACAAAAAGCGTGCGGTTAGCTGAGAGCGGGAGAGCAAGTCAATCTTTTTGCTGGGAGCGCGGGCATCCCTGCCCGCTGAGCGCCGCAGGCGCGAAAACGAAGTGGCGCATCGGCTCAAGCTCGAGTGTTACGATTCGTTTTCGCGTGCTGGCGCACGCGGCGGGCAAGGATGCCCGCGCTCCCAGCGATTACTTGACCGTCAACACTCGTACTTGAGAACTAAATTTCGGAGAACGGTAGAGGCGTTGTGTCGCCTTCTGAAAGTCCGATTCAGATGCGGTGTTGATGTTGACGAACTTTTGCGGGTTGCGATCCACGAGTGGGAACCAACTGCTCTGAATCTGCACCATGATGCGGTGGCCTTTTTTGAAAGTGTGGAAGGCGTCGGGCATGGTGAACTCGATTTTTTCAACTTCGTCGGGCCGCATCGGTTCGGGGTTACTAAAACTGTTGCGGAAGCGCGCGCGCATCGGCTCGCCGCGCACCAACATTTGATAGCCGCCCATGCGGACGTTCGCCGGATTCGGCTCGTTGTCCGGCGCGTCGTCGGGATAAACGTCGATCAGCTTAACGACGAAATCGGAGTCTGTCCCCGTCGTCGAGACGAGGAGGCTGGGGACGATGGGGCCGGCGATGGTCACATCTTCGGTCAGCACGTCGGTTTGATAGACGAGGACATCGGGGCGGCGCGCGGCGTGGCGTTGATCGTCAACCATATACTCGCGCGTCATGCCGATAGCGATCTCGCTCGTGAACGGTACGGGGTTGTCGGGATCGCTGATGTATTCATCGAACGCTTGCGCGCTCTCAGTCTGCGGACTGAAAGAGAGCTTTCCATTGGCGTGAAAGTAAAGCGACTGCGTGGCGGCATTCTTCGGCGGCCAGTCGGCGCGCGACTCCCACACATTCGCGCCCGTTCTGAAGACGTAGGCTTCGGGCAGTTTCAACTCGCCTTTATCTTTCAGATGAAAATTAAAGAACGGCAACTCGATCTGTTCGCGATAGAATGCGCTCGTCTTCGCGCCGAAGCGGATGTCGCCCAAGCCTGCGCCGTCGCCGCGCGCCCAGCCGCCGTGAAACCACGGCCCCATCACGAGGATGTTGTAGATGCCGGGATTCTTCTGTTCGATGGACTCGTAAGTTTTCAGCGCGCCGTATAAATCTTCGGCGTCGAACCAGCCGCCGACGGTCATCACCGGCGTTTTGATGTTCTTCAAATGCGGCAGCAGATTGCGCGCTTGCCAGAACTCGTCGTAGTTCGGATGCTCCATCATCTCATTCCAAAAGGCGATCTCATTTTTGAAATACTTTTCATTCGCATTCTTGAGCGGCCCCATTTCGAGAAAGAACTTGTAGCCGTCGGGCGTGCCGTGTCGAAAGCGCGGCGGGCCTTGCGTGGTCGGCTGCGGGCGCGCTCGTCCGAAAGAAGCGAGGAAGTTGAAGGCGTGCGGCAAAAAGAGCGCGCCGTTGTGATGAAAATCGTCGCCGATGAACCAATCGGCAATCGGCGCTTGCGGCGAAGCGGCTTTGATCGCCGGGTGCGAATCGATGATGCCGGCGGAGACGTAAAAGCCCGGATACGAAATGCCCCACATCCCGACGCGCTCGTTATGATTCGGCACGTTTTTTAAGAGCCACTCAATCGTGTCGTAAGTGTCTGTGCTTTCGTCGATCTCTTTTGGTTTCTTCGTCGCCTTGTGCGGGCGGACGTTGACGTATTCGCCCTCCGACATCCAACGCCCGCGCACGTCCTGATAGACGAAGATGTACCCCTCGCGCATGAAGCCGGGCCACGGGCCGACGCTCTCCTTAAAGGCGTCCGCCCCGTAAGGCGCGACGCTATACGGTGTGCGGTTGAGCATGATCGGATACTTCTGCGCCGCGTCTTTCGGCACATAGATCGACGTGAACAGCTTCACGCCATCACGCATCGGTATCGATACTTCGCGCTTCGTGTAATGAGCCTTCACGTCGAAGACTTCTTGAGCGCGCAACCAAGCGGCGGGGACCAATAAAAGGAAAAGCAAGAGCGTCGTGCGCGTGAGTGTGCGGTAATGCAATGCCATTGAGATTCGCGCCTCCAAGATGTTAAGCAGTCTCGCCGTCAAACGCCGGGCATAGCCTTCTTCAGCGGCTTCAGCAGAAAGAACAGCACGACGGCCATGACGAGCGCCATCGCGCCGAGGACGGCGAAGAAACTGGAATGCAGCCAACGATCCCAGAAGACGCCGATCTGCGTCAGCTTGTTGCCCATCGCCGTGGCGACGAACCACCCGCCCATCATCAACCCGCGCAGACGAATCGGCGCGACCTTCGAGACGAGCGACAGACCCATCGGCGAGAGCATCAGTTCGCCGAGCGTAACGACAAAGTAAGAAAGGACGAGCCACATGGGCGACACTCTGAACGCATAAGGGTCGCCGCCGAGGGCCGTCGCTTCGCCCGTCTTCGCGGCGAAGTAGAGGATGAAGAAGGAGAGCGCGGTCAAAGTCATGCCGAAGGCCATCTTTGTCGGCGTTGAAGGCTCAAGGCCGCGCTTATCGAGGAAGCCCCAGAACCAGACGAGCGGGAAGGTCAGCGTGATGACCCAGAACGGGTTGATCGAGTTTGAGATGATGCCGCCCGATGCTGCCGCCGTTTCGGGCGAGAAGAACATCGTCCAGTCGGTGTTGGCATCGGCGAAGTAAGTCAGCGTCGAAGCGTTTTGGTGGAAGACCATCCAGAAGACGATGACGACGGCGAAGATCACACAGAGCGCGACGATGCGCTTCCACTCGGGGACGGCATCCATCACCCCTTGACGACTGGCGTTTGCGGCGTCCTGATGGCTGACGCCGTGCGGCGGCGCGTCCGTCGCGGTGGCCGCCGTGTCCGCGGCGGTCGTGGCCGACTTGGTCGCGGCGGTTGGCGTGGCCGTCACGGGCGCATTCAAATTGCGATTCGGTTCGATGATGTGCTTCTTGAACTGAAACAGAATCCAGACCGAGATGACCATGCCGCCCGCCGCCACGGCGAACGCCGTGTGGAAGCCGTATCTTGCGCGCACCCAACCCGCGACGAGCGGGGCGAGAAACGCGCCGACGTTGATGCCCATGTAAAAAATGTTATAGGCGCGGTCTTTGAGGTGGCTGCCTTCGGGGTAGAGGTTGCCGACCATCGTCGAAACGTTCGGCTTGAAGAAGCCGTTGCCGATGACGAGACAAGTGAGTGCGGCATAGACAGCGGTGAGCGAACTGAAGGAGAGCAGCAGATGCCCGGCGATGAAGAACAGACCGCCGATCATCACAGCCTTTCGATAGCCCGTGAAGCGGTCGGCGATAAAGCCGCCGACGAGCGGCGAAAGATAGACGAACATCAAATAGTTGGCATACAGGCTGGTCGCTTCGGCTGCCGTCCAACCGAATCCTTCTGTGCCGTCTCGCAAATAAAGCGTGAACATCGCCAGCATCGAGTAGAAGCTAAATCGCTCCCACATCTCGGTGGCGAAGAGAACATACAATCCCTTCGGATGCGTTTTCACGTCTCCTCCCAAGCCGGCATCATTGATAGTGTTAGCCGTAGCCATAGCTCTCACTCCTTTTAGTTTGTGGGCGGTGTCGGCGCGCGGTGCCCGGTCACGAGTAATGCTGAAGCGATGCAGCAGGAAACCGGCGCGTCTGTGGTTGGCTCATCATACTCATAATCTGCCGTAGTGTCATGCAAGTTCGTCAGCCGTTTCCTACTTTGATCGAGCCGTTAATCAATTAGCCTTTGCCCAGATCAAATCAAGAAATTTGTCAGCCTTCGTCTTCTCCGGTACGCCTTCGAGGATGACGACGCGCAAGCCGCGCCGTTCAATGGTGACTGTGCCTTCATTCGTCGTCCAATCGCGTCTGGCATTTGGTCCCTGCGCCGGTTCGGAGAGTTTATTTGAATCCATTTTGTAACGCAGACTGGTCCGGCGGCTGTAGGCGTCGAAGAATTCGCGCGCGTCGTCTGGTGTGTCCCACACAGTTTGTTGCGCGACGACGACTGCGCCGGTCTTCGCGTTCTCATAAACTGCGTAACGATCACCGCCCCAGCCGGCGGCAGCCTCGCGCGATGCGGCTGGAGATTTCAGAAACTCGTCGAGCAACAGGTAATAACTCCACTCGCCGTTCACGTCGTAATCGAGCCGCTTCCACCCATTGCCGAGCGCGCGCGTGATGTCCGGCAGTTCAACTTTCACCGGCGCTTCGCGCGCGAAGTATTTTTCCGGGTGCAGAATTTGTTCGGTCGATTGCGGCAAATCTTTGTAAGCCGCCGAGACGAGCGGCCAACCGCCGCGTCGTTGCACTTGTGTGGCGAAGGTCATGCCTTGCGTGTAAGGAAACATGAGCGTCTCGCGCAGGACGCGCGGCGCGCGATCCAGTTGTTCGGTCGCAGAAGCCCCGCTCCCGCCCAGCGCCTTCAACATGCCGAGCGCGATTGCCGGATTCCGCAACACGTATTGCATCATCGTCAACATCGCATCGCCTTCGACGAGCGCGTGCGCGGCCAGTTCCGCATCCGAGTCGCCTGTGGGCCACTTCTCGAAGCGGCGCAGATCAAAGTGCTGGTCTTGCAGCGCATGTGTTAGCTCATGTGCGATGACCGGCTTTTGCCCGTCGAGATCGATCCAATCGGCGAGATAAAAAATTTGTGTTTTGGGATCGTAGTAGCCGGCGACCTGCTCGGTCAGCAACTTGATAATGAACTCTCGCAGTTGAAAGTTGGCGGGCGCGAGGCCAAGTTTGATGAGGGCCAGTTGCGAAGCACGCAGTTCCGCCGGCGTGGAATCTTCGTCGAGATTGCGGACGAGCATCCCTTCGATCTCTGTGCGCGTCTGCGTGCCGCTCTTCACCGCGCGCAAGACTCCGAGTTGCCTGATCCGGCTCGTCTCTTGCAGCACCTCGGCGG
>JALZKK010000152.1 GCA_030859285.1 Acidobacteriota bacterium
ATGACGCACGCTTTCTTTAAGGCGTTGCTCTTCTTGGGATCGGGCAGTGTGATTCACGGAATGCACCACGAACAGGACATGCGGCGGATGGGTGGCTTACGAAAGTACATGCCGATCACTTTCGCGACGATGTTGACGGGCTGGCTCGCGATCAGCGGCATTCCCATCTTCGCGGGCTTCTTCTCGAAGGACGAAATTTTGTGGAAGACTTGGAGTACGGAAGCGCTCGCGATCCCCGAACCGGCGGCGAAGATTCTGTGGATCGTCGGCGCGCTGACCGCATTGATCACGGCCTTCTACATGACGCGCTTGATGGTGATGACTTTCTGGGGCGCAGAGCGTTTCCGCGAAGCGCACGCGGGCGGCCAAGCCGACGACGCGCACGCGCAAGCCTATGACAAAGGCCACGCGCCACACGATGCAGCAACTCTCTCTGTCGCGGACGATACGCAGCACGCGCCCGGCGGCGTCATGCACGAAGATGAAGATGAGGATCACGGACATCATCACGGCCCCGTCACGCCGCACGAATCACCGTTAGTGATGACGCTCCCGCTCATTATTTTGGCGATTCTCTCAACCATCGGCGGACTCGTCGGTATCCCTTACGCACTGAGCGGTGGCGCAGTCCCGAATTATTTTGAACGCGCGCTTGAACCAATCGTCGCACATGCCCCGCAGCACGGCGGCGCAGATGAATATGGCGCGCAGGCCGCCGCAGCCATCGCCACAGGTGCAACCGCGCATGGAGTTGCATCGCCTGAAATGCTCTCCCCCGCTCCGCAACCGCACGATGGCGCAGCGCCCGTTACGGTCGGCGAAGGAACGCACGGGCCGGGCGCGGCTGCCGCGACGGAACACGCGCACGATCCGTCAGAGGTGAGGATGGAGCGCATCTTCAGCGGCATCTCGGTCGCTATCGCCTTGCTTGGCATCGGCTTGGGCTGGCTGCTCTTTGGAAGAAAGCCGTTGCTCGCAATGCCGCGTCTGTTAGAGAACAAATACTACGTCGATGAAGCATACGACGCGGCGATCATCAACCCGATCAAGGTTGGCTCGCGCGAAGGCTTGTGGAAGATTTTCGACGTAGGCGTAATCGACGGCCTCGTGAACGGCCTCGCACGCGGCACGCGCGAGATTGGCACGCTCGCGCGGCAGATACAACCCGGCTTCGTCCGCAGCTATGCCGCGATCATCTTGCTCGGCGCGCTGGCCGTCGTCGGTTACTTCGCTTTTGAATTTCGCCATCTGATTCGATGAATTGCGGATTAAAAGACAATTTCTGTTCTTCCAATCCGCAATCCGCAATCCGCAATCGGTAATTCTCCTATGCAGGACTACTTACTCACGGCTTTGATTCTGCTGCCGGTCATCGGCGTGGTCGCGCTCGTCGGATATGGCTTGCTGCCGGGTGCGCGCGAGACGCATTACCGCGTGATCGCACTGCTGTTTTCGGTAGCGACTTTCGCGCTGTCGCTGTGGCTGTTGAGCGGCGATCCGTTTTCGCCGGCGATGCGGTTTGAGCAGAACGAGCTGTGGATCGGGGCGGTCAACGCGCACTATCACGTCGGCGTTGACGGCATTAGCTTATGGCTCGTGCTGTTGACGACGCTGTTGGTCCCCATCTCGATTTTGTCGAGTTGGCACGCAGTTGAGAAGCGGCAGTTGGCGTTCTTCGCTTCTATGCTCTTGCTTGAAGGCGCGATGATCGGCGTTTTTGTGGCGCTCGATCTATTGGTTTTTTACTTGTTCTTCGAGGCGTCGCTCGTGCCGATGTTTTTCTTGATCGGCGTGTGGGGCGGCGAGCGGCGGATTTATGCGGCGGTCAAGTTTTTCATCTACACGGCGCTCGGCTCGCTCTTGATGCTGGTCGCGATCATCGCGCTTTATTATCAGTTCGGGACGTTCGACTATACGGTGATCCTCACGGCGATGCAGGGCGGAACAACGCTCGGTGCGCGCACAGAGATGCTGCTGTTCGCGGCCTTCGCTTTGGCCTTTGCGATCAAAGTCCCGATCTGGCCGCTGCACACTTGGTTGCCAGACGCGCATACGGAAGCGCCGACCGCCGGTTCGGTGATCCTCGCGGGCGTGCTGCTCAAGATGGGGACTTACGGCTTGCTGCGCTTCAACTTCGCGCTCTTCCCTGACGCCTCGCGCCGGGCCGCACCGATCTTCATCGCCTTAGCCGTGATCGGCATTATTTATGGCGCGCTCGTCGCGATGGTACAGCCGGACGTAAAGCGTCTGGTCGCGTATTCTTCGGTCAGCCACATGGGATTCGTGGTGCTGGGGCTATTCTCTTTCACCGAACAGGGGATGCAAGGCGCGCTCTACCAAATGTTGAATCACGGCGTCTCGACCGGCGCGCTGTTCCTGCTCGTCGGCATGATCTACGAGCGGCGGCACACACGCATGATCGCGGACTTCGGCGGACTGTCACAGCCAATGCCGTGGTTCGCCACTTTCTTTGTCTTCGCTTCGCTCTCGTCGGTCGGGCTGCCGCTCTTGAACGGGTTCGTCGGTGAATTTCTGATCATGTTGGGGATGTGGATTTCACAGGCCGTGCCGTCTCCATGGCCGCGTGTGGCGACAATGCTCGCGGGGACGGGCGTGATCTGGGCGGCGGTCTATATGCTTTGGATGTTGCAGCGCGTATTGTTTGGCCGCGTGACGAGTGAGAAGAACGCGCGGCTGGCGGATTTGCGCTGGCGCGAGATCGGGTTGCTCGTGCCGCTGCTCGTGTTGATGATTTATATGGGCGCGTACCCGCGGCCGTTTCTGAATCGTTCGCGCGCCAGCGTCGAGCAGGTGCGCGCCCGCGTCACGACGCCGGAGAGCGGCGGGACATTCACAGCGGAGAGCAGATGACGCTTTACTTGTAGGGGCAGGGACAAGTCCGCTGCCCGCTGCGTCGTAGGCGCATTGCTCAAGATTCGTGTTGATTCAAGGTTGAATGGTTCCACTCGCATGAGCGAACTGCCGTTCGCTTGCGGGCAGGGACAAGCCTTGCCCCTACAATGTTTCAGATATTGAGTGACACTGATGAATCTCTTCGTGGCTTTGCAAACTTCTCCGGTGTTATCGCCGCCGATTGATCCCGACATCAACTTCGCATTGATCCTGCCGGAGTTAATCGTCTCGGCGGTCGGCGTGTTGGTGATGATCATCGACGCTTTCACGCGCCGCGCGGAGCGGCGTTGGCTGACTGGGGGCGTCTCGCTTGCCGGGCTGTTGGCGGCGGCAGCTTCGTGCTTGTGGCTGTGGAACGGCGCGCCGATGGGCGTCCGCGAAGCCTTCAACGGGATGATCGTGCTGGATCGAATGCGGCTGTCGTTCACGCTCGTCTTCGTCGTCGTCTCGGCGTTGACGGTGTTGATTTCGATGGTCTGGGTCGAGTGGGAGAATTTGCCGGCGGGCGAGTTTCATTCGCTGCTGTTGTTCGCCACTGCCGGAATGATGTTCATGGCTTCGGGCAACGATCTGGTGATCATCTTTCTCGGCCTCGAACTGTTGTCGATTGCGACTTATGTGATGGCCGGCTTTCGGCGGACGGATTTACGATCTAATGAATCATCGATGAAGTATTTCATCCTCGGATCGTTCTCGTCGGCGTTTCTGCTCTACGGCATCGCGCTCATCTATGGCGGCACGGTGACGGCGGACGGATTGGCCGGCACGACAAACATTTCGGAAATCGCTTCGCGGATCGGCTCTGGCCCCTATCCTGTGCTGGTCTATGCGGGCGCGGCGTTGATGCTCGTCGGCTTCGGCTTCAAGATCGCGACCGCGCCGTTTCACGTCTGGACGCCGGATGTGTACGAAGGCGCGCCGACGCCGGTCACGGCTTTTATGGCCGCCGGGCCGAAGGCTTCCGGCTTCGCTGGGTTCATGCGCGTCTTCCTGTTCGGTTTCCCGTTCGTTGCAGCGGCGACGACGACTTCGTTGGGTGACACTACTGCGCCCGCCGTTCATACGGTGTGGGTCAACACTCTCGCCCTGCTTGCCGTGTTGACGATGACTATCGGCAACGTCGTCGCGCTCGTGCAGAACAACGTCAAGCGAATGCTCGCCTATTCGTCTATCGCACACGCGGGCTATGCGCTGGTCGGTTTCGTCGCCGCCGGGCGTGCAACCGATCCGGCGCAGCAAGCGGACGCCATCGGCGCAGTCATCTTTTACCTGCTCGCTTATGCCGTGATGAATCTCGGCTCGTTCGCCGTCGTCACACTGATCGCGCGCAGCGGCGACCGCCGCACAGAGATCGAAGACTACAACGGCATCGGCTTTCAAACGCCCGCGTTGGCCTTTGCGCTCTCACTATTTTTGTTGAGCTTGCTGGGCGTGCCGCTGACCGCCGGCTTCATGGGCAAGGTAATGGTCTTCAAAGCCGCGCTCAATCAAGGCTTGGTCTGGCTGGTGGTAATCGGCGTGCTGAACACGGCGATCTCGGTTTACTACTATCTGGGTTTGATCATCGTGATGTTTTTCCGCGAGCGCGCGAGCGCGTGGACTGCGCCGCTCGTGCCGGCCAGCATCGCGCTGGTCTTGATCCTCACGGTAGCCGGCGTCTTATATCTCGGCATCTTTCCGGGCCGCGTCATCGATGCCTTTAGAACAACAGGAGTCAGAGATGAGTCCAAAGTCCAAAGTCCGAAGTTGTTAAGACCGGCTCTTGACTTTGGACTTTAGACTTTGGACTTCTGCGTTATGAAGCCTGCTCCCCGTAAAACGACGACCGAAGAGGCAGCCTCTGTGAAGCAAAACGCCCCGCCGCGCGCCAAGTCCGTCGAGTCTTTGGCCGCGCGCGTGCGGGATGAACTCGACGAGGCTTGGCTCCCGCGCCTCTACCGCGAGCGGATTCTGACGCTCCGCACGCGCTCGCATCAAGTTCCCGTGCCGAAGCCGCGCGAACAAATCGAGATTCAACACACGCTGCTCGGCGTCGAATTGAAGGTCGGGCGGCGGCGAACGATGTGTCCCGATCTGGCGACGGCTCGTTACCTCGCGGTCTTCGCGCGCGTCGGCGTCGCAGCGGTCGCCGTGCCTTACGACATCACGAAAATCTCACATTTGGCTGACGAACTTGAATCATCGTGGCAGAGAGCCTTGCTGTTGCTTGAGCATCATGCTAAAAATCGTAGTCGGCAGTTTCGCTCGCGCGCGCGGTCGTTCGTGATCGGCGAGATGCAGCGCGAGACGGAACTAGCAGGCGCAGGAACAGCTATCCCCCAATTTAACCAGAATACGAAACAACGCCGTCCGCGCATCTAAGTGAAGCGCAAGAAATCAAGATGGCGGAGTTTTCGTCAGAGAGTGATGCAAGAAGCCACAGAGATTATTCCACACGACCAACCGGAACCGCTCCCCTTTCCTTTCAACCAGCGAACCTTTTGCCGCTACGAGCCGATTGAAAAGCGCATCGAAACGGCGCGCGTTCTCGTCGTGGACGATCTGCTCCGCGATGAACGAGACATCTCCGAGCAGGCGCGCGCGGAGTGGGGCAAGAACGTCAAACTCAATCTCCGGCGCGAACGGCAGGTCGCTCCGCTCGCCGTCTCGAACATTCTCAATAACATCTCCCGTCTCGTCCGCGAGCCTGAGACACGCATTGCACATCTCTCCGAGATCGCCGAAGTCGTCGAAGAGTTTCGCCCGCAAGCCATCGTGTTGAGCGGCACACTCAGCGACTTCGATTATTATCATCCTGAGCTATTAGAAAATTTCGGCAAGTTTATTCGCGCGACGAAGACGCCGGTCTTAGGCATTTGCGGCGGCCATCAACTCGTCGGCTTAGGCTTTGGCGCTCGCGTCGTCACGCTCGATCACATGGAACAGCATGAGCATCGCGCGGGCCGTCCCTTCGAGTATCAATACCGCTTCATCCGCATCATCGACGCGGCAGACCCGATCTTCGATGGCATCCAAGACCCCGAAACCGGCGTCTGGCAAGACTACACGACCGAAGGCTGCATCCTCCGCGTCTGGCAAAATCACGGCCTGCAATTGGATCGCGTCCCCGACGATTTCAAACTGCTCGCCACCGCCTATCTCTGCCGCATTCAAATTATTTTCAAGCGCTCCGCCTGGAAAGTGATCTACACCGTGCAATTCCACCTCGAAAAATCCTTCGAGGATTGGGACCGCGCCCGCGCCACGCGCTGGGAACACCCGAACAAATCGCGCGACGGTCGCATCATCTTCCAAAACTTCCTGCGCGAAGCCCTCAAGCACGAACAATAAAAAACCGCCCGCCAGTCATCACAGACTTGCGGACGGTCTTAACTGTCGCTCGCCGATAGCCTTATGGGGCAGTGACGAGGAACACGTCCCACGCCCACCGCCCGACCTGCGCGCCGCGCCCGTCTTTGACCTTAGCGCGATACCGAAGTTGGTTGCCGTGTTCGTCAGTGCGCTTTGACTCTTTGTAGTCAAGCTCCATTGTAGCGACACCTAAACTCGGCAACGTATGTAATTCGCTTACTTCAGAGATGCCGTTGTGGTTACTGTCCTGCCACAATCCCAACGATGAGAAGACGGCATCGCGACTGTCAATCACGCCGTCTGAGTTGCCGCCATGCACCAGCTTGTCGAACTCGGCAAGAGCCAGAAAGCCGTTGGGACTGTCAGACACAGCTTGCGGCGTGAAGTTGCCGAATAGCTCCTGCCCATTATCAACTGTAGCGTTGCCGTCGCGGTCTAACGCGAGCCATGCGTCATCAGAGCCGGCGCTCGTCCAGCTTAATCGTTCTGCGACCCCGTCGCTGTTGAGGTCAAAGTTGACCCCGCTCACGCCATCCGTCAAGGTGAAGCCGTTGCCTGCGACATCGACTAGAATCGGGCTGTACGGGTTGAACTCGGCGCAAGCGCAAGGGTTAAGGTCTTGACACCGTATGCAGCCAACCATGTCATAGCAGGAGCATTCTTCTCCAGGAGGAGGCGTCGGCGGGGGTGGCGGCGGATAATTAATATGAGTATTAACTTGGCTCCGGTCACAACTTGGTATGTTCAGCGGTACATTATTATTAATATCGTTGACACCCACGCCACTATTCATGACGCTGTCACCAGCGGATGGGCTGCTAACATGTCCTAAGCCCATCGTATGCCCAATCTCGTGCAATGCTATTTTCTCGATGATGCTAGGGTAACCTTGCTGGCTTGGGTCTATTCCCGTTCTAGGAGTAGGATCAATGGTCAAGGTTGCGTGTTCTACGGTTACACCGAATCCGCCGCTCGCGGTAGTGCTTCCATCTGAATTAACCCTTCTGATAGCTCCTGGGGCATATTCTCTTTGACCTGTTTGTGGGTTAATGAATGGGTTTTCACCATTCTGGACTACGAAATTTGGTGGACCGAAGGTATAGTTCGGTGCGATCCCAGTATCAATGAACCGCACGCCAGAGTTATTATTCCGATTCTCGTCATTCCATTTATTGATCGCTCTTAATACCGCCGCTTGCTGCTCGGGTGGCATGTTCGGGTCAATGCTGAAGTACACTGTCCGGCCTGCTGTCCACGCAGTCCTGTCGTTCGTCGGACACTGTCCGTAACATAGGGATGAAATGCCTAATGCCAGAGCTAACAAACAACTTAATCTTGCTAGGGGTTTGCATGATTGAAGGGTGTGAGGTCTGAGCCTAATTAAAAACAGACGGTGCGAGAAAAGACCGGGCGTGTGGGTATTGAGCATGTCTTCTCCTTAATCTGTTTCATGTTTTAGTGCTGCTTCACACAACCACCTGCATCGGCAGTCGCGCGAACCGCATTAAGGAAACTCGCTTTATTTGTTGACGAGCCTTCAGGCATCTTCCCGAATGGCAGAATCTGGTCTTGAATTAATTCAAAACTCCCGTAAGGGTACGCTAAGTACGCGCCAGTTTCGGGAATGTAGCGGAGGAAGAGCAGATATTGATTACCCACCGTAAACAGCTTGAATCCTTCGCGTTCAGCACGAATTGTCCGCCCGTTGATTAGACCTATACCACCTTCACGAATAACTGTGATGTCCGCGCTTGATTGAATATCAGCGGCAGCATTGTTTTTAATCACATCACTGACGCTCATGATGTACTCGGTAAAGAGGAAACTTTCATCCTCTGTCAGTTGAGGAGATTCAGATTTCAGTGTCCCCACGACAATCGCATCCGCATTGCACACCGTAGTTTGAATAGTGGGCAGGCGCTGGGTCTCAGCGGTTGTAGAAATAATGAATGGGTCTTCGACAGAGACTAGGACATCGCCTATACCATGAGCCGCGAGGTCACGTAACTTTGGACCTAGAGACGTTTTCAAGAACTTGCGATGTGCCTTTTGCTTTTGAGTTAATTCAGACTCGTTCAATACAGCTTTCTTCTCTTGCTTTACTTTCCCCTGCTCTTGCGACGACGTGATATGCGTTATTAAGAAGCAAGTGACTACTAAAGCCGCTACTATAACTATCAATTTCATTCGATTACCTCCGTAACTGTAGGCAAAAGTATTCCGCATTGAAACTACCATAGTTACCTAGCTGATAGTGGAATCTTTGAGGATTCCTTAACGGAAACTCTGCGATAAGCAGCTTATACGCCTCATAAATCTGCATGTCAACACACCTTTTCGCATACTGCAAATTTCTTTGCGTAACCGATTTTTCCATAACAAAAAACACCTCGAACGAGTCGGGGCATTCCAAGTTACAAGCAAAATGGGATAACCGTCGAAAGTGACAAAAGCAGTAACTCGGCAACGCACAAAGGGACCAATTCCGGGATGCTAATGGTGTCATAGAAGACGGCGCAAACCGTATCAGATGACCGGCACGTTCTCCATCGTCCGCTGCATCAGGACATCGACGACGGCTTTGAGATCGTTGGTCTCGCGGAAGACTTGCAGTTGCTCGTCGGCGGATGTGCCGCGTTCGAGGATCGTGTGGACGTGTTCGACTTCTTTGCGCGAATCAAGTTCGTCCAACACGTCGTCCACAAATTCGAGCAGTTCCAAGATCAAGTCTCTGACCGGCACTTCCTTTTGCTTGCCGAAGTCGATCATTTTGCCGTCCAGCCCGTAGCGCACCGCGCGCCATTTGTTCTCTTGGATGAGCATCCGGCGGTAGAGGCGGAAGCCGAGATTCCTTTCGATCAGTTTGTCGAGCGTGGCGACGATGGCTTGGAAGAGGGCGGCGATGGCGATGGTGTCGTCCACGCGGGTCGGGATGTCACAGATGCGGAATTCGAGCGTCGGGAAGTCCGGGTGAATTCGCACGTCCCACCAGATTTTCTTGGGGCTGGTGATGGAGTTCGTCTTGAGCAGCAGTTCGACATAGCGTTGGAACGAACTGTAGGAGTCGAAGTGATCGGGGATGTCTGTGCGCGGGAATTTCTTGAAGACTTCGGAGCGGTAAGATTTGAGTCCGGTGTTGCGGCCGAGCCAGAAGGGCGACGAAGTGGAGAGCGCAAGGACGTGCGGCAGGAAGTAGCGCGCCGCGTTCATGATGTGAACCTGCCGCTCGCGATCCTCAATACCGACGTGAACGTGCAGTCCGAAGATCAAGAGCGAACTGGCGACCATTTGCAGTTCTTCGACAAGCAATCGATAGTGCTGGCTATCAAAGATTTCCTGATCCTGCCAATGCGAGATCGGGTGTGTCGAGGCGGCAACGATGGCGAGATTTTTTTTGCGCGCTAGCGAAGAAATGATCGAGCGGAGATTGGTGATGTCGGTGCGGGCCTCTCGAATGTTTTTGCAGACGCCGGTTCCGACTTCGATCATCGACTGGATCATCTCCGGCTTGATCTGCTCGCCGAGCAGCATCTTGCCTTCGTCGAGCATCTCCGAGACGTGCGAGCGCAATTCGCGCGTTTGCGGATCGACGATCTGAAACTCTTCTTCAATGCCGAGGGTGTATTTATCGAACATGCGTCAATGCCCTCCTCGAATGCGGGTGTAAAAAAGCTCCCAATTCAAACCAAACATTTTTTGATCGCCTGACAGTCCGGCGTCACGCCGCCGAGCGCTTCGTAGCGCAAGTGCCTGAACACGCTAACGGGCGAGTGAACCGGGCTGTGGAGATCGAAATGGACGGCCCAGCGGCGCGGCTGTTCTGCGGCATCAACGTACAGAAAATGCAGGACGGCAGTCGCCCGCCCGCGCTCGTAGAAACCGCCGGTCGTGTCGCCGTGATTGGCAAAGAGGCGTGTGAAATCTCTGCGCTGTTGGAGCGTGGACAAGATGAACGGCCACGCCGCGAAACTCATCCCCGTGCCGCCCAGCCCGTACACGTTATCGATGCTGCGAACGACCGGCCACAAACCTAATTCGTTCATCCGCCCGTGCAACAACAGCAGAGCTTGTTGCTTGTCCGGCGCGAGCGCGTCGAAAGCGGCCTCGTCCGTCGGCGCGCCGTACAGCCCGCACAGTTTGCCCGCCAGAGCGAATCTCACAGACTCATTCAACTCGCGCCAGCGCTGTAGGGGCTCGCTCGTCAACTCAACGCTCATGCTTGCGCCAGCGCACGTTCGAGGAGCGCACGGTCTTGGTCGCGCAAGCCTTGAAAGTGAATGCCGACGCCGCGCCCCGGATTGAGATAGACGACTTCGGCATTGACGACGACATCGCCTTCCACAAACGGCAACCGCACGGTGAGCAGTCCGCCTTCGGGCAACTCGGCCTGCGTGTTCATGTAGAGGCCACCAACGCTGATGTCTTTCGTGCTGGCGACGCCGGTGATCTCCGCGCCGTCGAAATACACGTCCACGATCAACCGCGAGCGATCATGCGCGCGGCGCTCATCAAATTTAGTGGATGAATCTTTCATCTTCGTTCAGGGGGTTACAGAGGTTATTCAGAGAGCAGAGCCGAATGCTCGTTGGCTACTTCTCGCTGATGATGAAAGTCGGGACCATGCCGCCGCCGGAGGTGACGTTGGCTAACTCATTCGACGACAGGCGCGTGAAGGCCGAGCCGACTTTGCCGTAAAAGAGCAGCGGATCGAGATCGACCAGTTGCTCCGTAAACTCAACTGTGCCGTCGGGACGCAGCGCGGGAAATATCTCGCGCGCGGTCTTGACGCGCTCTTGCACGAGATAATCGCCGTTGGCGAGCGCGTGGCGCAACGCTTCATCCCAAGCGGTCTCGTCTGTGTTCCAACCGATGTAAATGCCATGCCCGCCGTAATCGTCGTTTGGCTTCAGCACCAAACGGTCGCGCGTCTGCGCGATAAATTCCAAGAGATCGATCCGCTCGCCGTTGTGTTCCGTCTTTCCCGCGCGGACCTTGCGCGTCCACGGCACATGCGCTTGAATCGCCGTCCGCTCTTCGTCGCTGAAGAGGCACGCGTAACGTTCGTCGGTCAGCACGGCGAAGAGGGCTTTCTTATGCACCAGCTTGGAACGAAAACTATTGACCATGCAGACGCGGCGGGCGCGGTAAGCGTCCAAGAGCGCCGGAGCCTCTTCGATGATCGGCAGATACTCGTTGACGAGCAGCCGTTTATACACGATGTCGATCTCGAAATCGCCACAGCGCAGGCGACCATTGCTGAACTGGAGTTCATCGGGCGAGCAGATGATCGTCGCGTAGCCTTCGCCCTCGAAGAATTCTTGGAACAGCTCGAATTCTTTCTGCGTCGGCAAATCTTTCAGATCGACGATGGCGATTGACGGCGGGCGGGACGGACTCTGGCCCGAAAATTCTTCGTAAGCGCGCAGGAGCGTTGCGAGCATCAAGGGTCGCCCGTGCAAGCGGCGCACATTGTATCTCTCGGCGAAGCGCCGCATCACGGGGAGCGCGGAGAAAATTTCATAGGCGGCGTCAGCGTAAGCGATACCGGCGGGGCTTTCACCGTTTAATTCGACGAAGCTATAGGCTTCGTCCGTCAGGAAAGAGTCAAGCCGCGAGGTCGGTGAGACCTCGCTGTAGCCGGGATCGATGCTGACTAGATCGCGCTCGATCTCTGTCAAGCCCAACTCGTCGAGGATCGATGAATCCCGCACTGCCGCGTCCTTCACTTTCTGGATCGCGCCCCAGATCGTCTCGCAGACCTGACTGACCCGCGCGAAATCTTTTTCGGTAACGAAGTGCGGGCGCAGATAAGGAGACAGGCGACGCCCGCCGAAGATCAGCTTGGCGCGCTCTAATCCTTCATCGAGCATCCGGCGCGAATCCTCAGCCAGATCGCTCTCGCCGAGCAGTTGATGATAATAATCGACGGCTGCTTGCAACATGTAACAACGGACAGGCTGTTCAAGTTGGTGATTTGATTCCGCGAGCAGTTTGGAGCGGCTAGATTAACATAAGTTTGGGCAGTAGTGAGGGGAAAGTTGCAATGATAGCGAGCCTCAGCAACGTTCAACATACCTGAAAACAACTCGCTCGTGCTGTGAGCGCGCCAGCGTGAATAAACGTTGCGTGAACACACGGCATTGCGTGATAGCACCGCTTCGTTAGCTCGCCTGCGGCGCGCTTGGCGGACGAGTCGTCCGCGCTCCCAGCACGAGCTAGTCGCTCTCAGATGAGTTGAGCGCTAACCGCGTTTATTTATTAACCGGGCTGCGAACCAGTTTTAACGTGAGTTGCTGCTTGTCGCGGCGCAGGCCGAGTGAGATTTCGGCGGCGTTAGTTGTCAATCCGAAGTTCCCATCGGCGAGCAAGGGCGGTTGCTGATTGATGGTCTCGACACGGTCGCCCTCGCGGATTCCGGCGAGGGCCGCCGCGCTGTTCGGGCGAACGAACAGCACGAGCAATTCCCTGTCGCTATCAATTTGTGATGCTTCCGTTGCGGCCACCGGAATGGCTTGCAAACCGAAGGGCAATAATGATCTCAACGGCAAATTCAAGCGTGCCGCCGACGTTTGTCGAAGACGCGCTGTGGCTTCGGTCATGCGCGCGCGGGCTGCGGTCAGGTATGCCAGCGTATCGCCGCCTTGCAAGCGGTTGGCTTCCCCTTCGAGCTGGCGCAGTTCCGTCGCCGCCGCGCGGACCTCCGCACGCGCCGTGTCTTGGACGGGGTTGAGCGATTCGCTCAGGCGGACGGAAAGCTGAAGCGGAGAGTTTTGCGCGCGCAGCACTGTGAAATTAGTGTTCGAGTTGCCGCCCACTTCTTTCAGTATCCAAGACATATCTTCGAGGCTGCGGATTTCTTGCTCGCCGATGCGCTTGATGATGTCGCCGGGCCGCAAGCCGGCCAGCGCCGCCGGTGTTCCCGGCGCGACCGCTGTCAGCATGACACCGCGTTGCCGGTTCAACACTTCGCGCGCCGCCGCACGCGGCCACCCGCGCGCGAGAAAAATTTCCAGAGGCTTTCCGGCCACCGCCTCGCCGCGTGCGCCGAGCCAAGGTTGCGGCACGCTCGCCCGCCGCGCCTGCACCCGCGCCGCCGCCCCGCGAATGACCTCAGCCGGCAACACGCGCAACTCACGCTCTTCGCCTTGCTCGATAATGCCGACGAGCGCGCCGGTCTCGGTGAGAGCGACGCCGCCAATCAATTCGGGCGTCGCTCGTTCGGCTTGCACAGTGAAGGCCGTCGCCCGTCCCGACGGCCTGCGCTCTACCCCGCGTAGTTGGCCGGCGGTCTCGCTCATGTCCATATACAACATGCCCGCTTCACCGATTGGCCCATCCTCTTTCAACGGCGCGGCGGCGGCAGCCATCATAGGCTCTGCGCTGACGGGGGCGATCAGCCGCACGCGCTGGCCGACGACGGGCGACACTCCCGGCGTGTCCGCGCTCGCGGGCGCGATTGGCTCTGCCGCTTCCAACAGCGACAAGCCGGTGCTGCCATCAAGCCCGACGAACTCCGCTTTGAATTGTGAGCCGTCGCGCCGGACGAGCATCAAGCCGGGACTCTCGCTCTCGCGCGACAGGCCCAATCGCCGAGACTCGGCTGAAAAGTTCAACATCTCCGCTTCGGCTTGCGGGAGACGGGTGATCACCGAACGGCCATCCGGCAGCAGATAGCCGGCGACAATGTTCGTGCGAACGAATTTATCATCGAAAGCAGCGGCCACAGGCGCATTCGGCGGCGTCAGCAACGCACGCAACTTCCAACCGCTCAGACTGTGCGCGACCGCAATCACAGGCGGCGGCAACGCGCCCGCTTTAGCCGGAGGCACGGTCTCATGCTTGCGAACCAAAGTTGTCGCCGGAGCCAACGGAGGACGCGGTTGAGCGCGTCCTTCTCTCGTCGTAGTCCTGCCGGTTTGCGCGTTCACCCCGTAACTCAGACAGAGCATCAGCAAGCACGCAGCGTAAGTTAAAACTTGACGCCACAATGACGACGCGACTGAAGAATGATAATAGATAATAGACCTTTGTGTTGGCGACACCGCTACCACACCCCTTGATTGCTCGAAATCAAAGTTGGCTGCACTGCTCCGCGTCCGCTCACGACATCCCGCGAGCCGAAGGAGACCGGCTCGACTGTCACCGTTCTCGACTCGCCTTGAGAATCTCTTAACTCAACTTGCATCGGGCGCACGCCAGAACTGAGCTGTAAAGGAATAATTTGCCGCGCGCTCTCAGGCGAAACGAATTGTGGCTGCGCGCCTAAACTTCCAGTATCCAGAGTTTCAACAAACAGTTGTGTTGGCACACGCCGGCGAGCGGCGAAAGCGCGATCCTCGTTGCGGCGCGGACGAATCGCTCTGGCTTTCGTCAGCGGCTCATCAACCGATGGCGAGACAATCTGATCGTTGATGTTGGCGGAAACAATCTCTTGCGCTTGTTTCACTTTCGCTGGAAGCGGCGCTTCACTAACGGCGAGGCGCTCGCTTGCGGGGAGCGTCATGGTTTGCGAATTCGTCTTCTGCAAGTACAGCGCGGCGGCGAAGGCTAAGGCCAGACAGCCCGCCAGCGAGAGCCATGCCGTGCCGGGTACAAACTCCGGCCAGCCCCAGCCGCCGGCAGAATGTCTTTCGCTTTTCTCTGCCGCCAAACGAGCGCGCAAGCGAAACTCGAAATCCGCCGGAGCCTCGACGCGCGCCAGTCCGCCCACCAGCGATTTCAACGCCAGCCGCTCGCGCTGAAACTCGCGGCATGCCCCGCAGCGCGCGACGTGCTGCCTTGCGCCATCGCTCGACGGCTGGCGGCTGAGGTTCACTTCGATCTCCGCTTGGCACTGTTGGCAATTCATAAATCTTTCACGCCTTCCTACAAATACTGCCGCAGCTTGTCGCGCAAAAACGAACGGGCGCGGCTGATCCGCGATTTGACCGTCCCCTCGCTCATCTCCAGAATCCGCGCGATCTCTTCGTAACTCCGCTCTTCCACGTCGCGCAACACAAGCGGCACGCGATATTTCTCCGGCAGCGAATTTATCGCGCGCGTGATCGCCGCGCGCCGCTCGCCTTCCACCAACGCGGCGTCTTGCAACTGCCGCCCGTCCGCCGGATCGAATGCGGCAGGCTCGCTCGCTCCGTCGCGCGCTTGAAAAAAGCCGGTCAGCGAGACGAGCCGCCGCCGCTTGCGCTGTCGCAACTCGCTGATCGCGAGATTTGTCGCGATGCGATAGATGTAAGTCGAGAAGGCATAACTCGTCTGGTAACGTTCGGCGGCGCGATAGACGCGCAAGAAAGTTTCCTGCGCCAGATCGACTGCCGAATCGTAATCACCCGTCACACGATAAATGTAATTCGTGATCTGATTGCGATAACGCCTGACCAGTTCGGCGAAAGCCGCCTCGTCGCCCGCCCGCACCGCTTCCACCAAAGCATGATCCGACAAAGGCTCAACCGCCGCCGCCGAAACGGGCGACGTCCCAACCGCCGCCGGCGCGGGCTGGAGCGCAAACTCGTCGAGTGTGGTCAAGATGCCCATCAAGAAAGGAAGGCTCGCCTACGTGATCCGGCGCGTAGCAACGCAAACTTTCGCGCGGCGCGCGGGCGGCCTGCGACAACGAAATTATACACCCGACGACAAGTCGCCCCCAGCAAATACACGCCAGACACCTCTTTCGGTTCCCGAAAATAGAGGATAGAGGGTAAAGGATAGAGGATAGAAGATGGTATGAAAACTCGTTCCTGACTTTCACTACCCTCTATCCTCTATCTCTACTCACTAATTTCTTGCCTCATTACTCCGGCCTGATGCTATAATGCGCGCCGCGTTCAATTCGCAGCTTTCCGCAGATGATGCCGGCTTCTCTGTTCTCGGCATCGCTCGACATTTCGCTCTTCAAACATCGGATCAATCTTTATGCCTCAAGAGATCACGAAGCACAGCACTATCCTTGAATCAATCGGCAAGGTCGATATTATCTCTGAGCTGTTGGAGAAGCATGACAGCCATTACAGCTACGAGCTTGATCTGGAAGTGATTGCCTACGGGCGCAATTACAACGGGAAGAAGGTCGGCCCTTATATCCGGCTCTTCAAGTTTGAGCCGGGCGAAGAGATCATCCGGCAAGGCGATTGGGGCGGCAATACTTTCTATATCACAGTTGACGGCAAGCTCGACGTGTATGTGTCGGACGACAAGGGTCAGCAGAATAAAGTCGGTGAGTTGCCCACCGGCATCAGCTTCGGCGAGATGGCGATTCTCGCGGGCGTCCCCAGAAACGCCACCGTCGTTGTGCCGCCGGGTCAGACTGCGACCGTGTTAGAAGTTACCCGTCCTGCGCTGCGCCTGCTCCGCAAGCTCCCCAAATTCGGCCACGCGCTCAACATGACGTACCGCAAGCACGGACTGGGGCGCACGCTCGAAGATGTGCGGCTCGTTGCGGACAATGCCTTCAGCCCGGAGATGATCAAGCAGCTCGGCGACGCCGCGCGCTTCATGGTCTATGGCAAAAACCATGTCCTGCATCGTGAAGGCGAGCCGATTGACCGCGTCTGCTTCGTCAAGAACGGCTGGGTGCGGCGGGTGCGCGGCATCGACTTTAATCCGGCGATCCTCGATATGACGTCGGGACTCGCCGAAGAAGATGTCGGCATCGATTTTCTCGGCGCGGGCAATTGCCTCGGCTTGGAGGGCGTCACGACCGACCACACTTGGAGATACACGGCGACGATCCTCGCGCGCACTGAAATCTTGGAAATCTCCGTCCCGCACCTGCGCGCCAACCCGCACTTGCGCGACGTGGTACTCAAGAGTTTTCCCGAATTTTCCATCTCCGATGACGACGTTGAGTTGTTGCGGACGGCGGATAACCGCAGCGTCGTGGCGACGGAGAAAGAGATCACGACTGGTTTAGTGGACGGCACGAATCTGCTCGTCATGGACATGGATTTGTGCATTCGTTGCGGCAACTGTTCGCTCGCCTGTCACAAGATGCACGGCAAGTCGCGGCTGCTGCGGCGCGGCATCCACGTCGAACGTCCGAACAAGATCGGCAGTTCTTCCACACAACACGTTCTGTCGCCTTCAGTCTGTATGCACTGCCAAGACCCGGAGTGCTTGACCGGCTGCCCGACCGGCGCGATTGGCCGTTTCAGCGGCGGACAGATCGACATCGATCCCAAGACTTGTATCGGCTGCGGCGACTGCGCGACCCAATGTCCCTACAACGCGATCACGATGATACCGCGCAAAGCCCCGCCGGCAACTGAACCGGAGACTTGGAAGACGCGGCTATTCCACTGGTTTGATCTCTCGCCGCAACCGCTCCCGACGCCCATCACGGAGACGGAGAATCTCGTCGCCGTCAAATGCAATCTCTGTAACAACACGCCGCTCAATCCGCCGGGATCAAAGACGCAAGCCTACTCCTGCCAAGAGAATTGCCCGACGGGCGCGCTCGTTCGCGTCAACCCGCGTGAATACTTTACGGAAGTTGAGAAGCGCGTCGGCCTCGTCTTCCAAGATCAGACGCACGCCATCGGGCGCAACATTCACAAGAGCGATCCGACGGCGAAACTCTGGCACGTCGGCGGCATCATCGCCACTATCGCTTTAACCGTGGCGACCATCTGGGGACTTTTTGAGTACGGCCTCGACGGGCGGCTCGGCATTTCGTTTCTGACGATTCGCTGGATCACAGGGCTGGTCGGGCTGGTCGGCATCGGCGTCGTGATGGCTTACCCGGCGCGCAAACAGATTTATCGCCGCCGCGCCGGGCCGCTCCGCTACTGGCTGCTGGCGCACGTCTATTTCGGGATCATCGCAGGTATCCTGCTCTTGCTGCACGGCGGAACGAGTACCGGCGGGCTGCTGACTTCCCTGCTGATGATCTCTTTCGATCTCGTGATCATGACGGGCTTGTTCGGCATCGCGTGTTACCTCATCGTGCCGCGCATTATGACGAGCATCGAGGGCGAGCCGCTCTTGATCGAAGACTTGCGCGCGCGGCGCGAAGAGTTGCGCGAGACTCTCGGCAGGATCGGCCAAGAGAGCAGCGAGGAATTGCGGCAAGTGATTAAAGATAAAGTGCGCCGCCGCTTTCTCTCGTTTAACTACCTGCTGCGGCAATACATCCGGCGCGAAGATTTATCGGCGCTCGAAGCGAAAGCGCGCGAGGAGATCGAGCCGATAGCCGACCGCCTCGGCGATCCCAAGTCGCGCCACCAATTGATCGAAGCGGTCGAAGCGACCGTCACCCTGCGCCGCGTCGATTCGCTGATCTACTTGCATCAACTGCTCAAGCTCTGGCTCGCGCCGCACGTCGTCGCTACCTCGCTGATGTTAATGTTGATGTTGGTCCACATTATTCAGGTCATTTACTTCGCCGTCAGATAGTTTGAAGTTTGAGGTTTGAAGTCTGAAGTCGAAAGTATATCTTCTGACTTCAGACCTCAAACCTCAAACCTCAAACTCCAAGAACTATGAAGCCCAAAGACAGCGCTTTTATCATCGTGCGGGAGGATCGAGCCGTCGATCCGGTGACGCTGCTCACGGAAGGATTGACCATCGGTCGCTTGCCGGACTGCGAGTTGGTGTTGAATCACCCGACCGTCTCGCGCATCCACGCCGGCATTAAAGAAGTTGATGACACATTTTATATCTTCCACCTGAGCCCCTCGAATTCGACGACGATTAACGGCAATCTCGTCGAAGAAAAAGAAGCGCTCGCCGCTGGCGATGTCGTGCAGATCGGCCCGTTCTTTCTCTACATTGATCGCGACGACAAGGCACTTTCAATCCGCGTCGTTTATCAAACGGCGGTGCGGATTGGCGACGCCGAAATCTTGAGCGAAGCTGTTCAGCATCAAATACACGCCCACTCGCAACCGGATCAGGCGGAAGGCTTTGCCACCATCAGACAAGACGCTAAAGGTGAGGCCGCCGCCCCTAGCGGGGAAGCCGGGGCCGAAGCCCTTAACGTCTTCTGGGAGAAACGCAAACGCGAGGCCGGAAAGATCACGCGCGCTTCGGCCCTGCGCCCGCGCACGCCGCCGCGTCTCGGCAAGGCGCGCTTCAATTGGGTCCCGACGCGCGATCTCTCGCGCCCGTGGCCGTTCTCGGTCTTCACTTGGGGCGTGGCGCTGATCGGACTGCTCGCCATCGTCGCCGCCTTCAGTTACACCTCGGCTTTCTCACCCGCGCCGCTCTCGAACCCGCACGCGCGCTCGACAATGAACTTAACGCCCGCGATTGCCAAAGAACCGAACGCCAACTCCTGCACGACCTGTCACTCGCTGACGGCCAGCATGGAATCACAGTGCGCTTCGTGCCATCAGACGCAGGCTTTTGACTCGGCCGTGATCGAGCCGCACACCGCCGCTGGGATCGGCTGTGTGGCCTGTCACACCGAGCATCAAGGCGCAGACTTTCGTCCCGGCCTCGCGCCAATCAACGCCAGTTTCCAACCCGGCAAAGTCGTGCCGGCCAACACCTGCACCGGCTGTCACAACGACGCCAACGATAAAAGTTATAACGGCAAGCGCGTCTTCACGCCGCACGGCGGTACGTTTGGTTATCCGGTGGTCAACGGCCAATGGAAGTGGGAAGGCTTGAGCCAAACCGCGTGGGAGCAAAAGCCTGAAGGCATGAAGGTGATGCTGGCCGCGTGGCGAAAGGGCGACGAGCAGCTCTTACGTTCGGCGCAATTTCATGCGCTGCACATGCACCGCGTCCGCGCGATCAATGGAATGCCGACCAACGAATCCGGCGAGATGTCCTGTTCGAGTTGCCACAAGACTTTCGGCGCGAACCTCGACGTAGAGACGCCCCGAATGACCTGCGCGCAATGCCACAATGGAAAAGTTGATAGTCAAACTCAAAACATCGTGCTTGGTCCCGACGCGCCCAACTGCAATTCCTGTCACGTTCAGCACATTAAGGATAAACGCCACTGGAATCCTTCGCTGCTCACGGAGCCAGCGCAGAAAGTGGCGGTTAGTCCCCTAACCGGTATGACTCCGCTGCTCGCTTCGTCTCATCGGCGTTAAAGATTTAACGGCGTCTCACCCTGCTGAGAAAGCAGGGCATGGATTGAAATATGAGAAAGTCGCAACTATTTATCATTCTCGCTCTGATGGCGCTGCTCGCCGTGATCAATCTCGTGACGCGCGAGGATGCTGCTGGTAAAGAATTCTTCGGCGGCCTGCCGTGGTACGGTTGGGCCGGCGTCAGCGCTTTTCTCGTCGCGGTCGGCATCGGCTTTGCGCTGCGCGATGCGGCGCGCGCGCGTCAACTGCTTGAAGAACCGCTGCCCGTCAAACAAGACGAAGAGAGCCAGCGCGCGCAACTCTCGCAAGAGTTGTTGGATAAATACGATCCGGACGGGCCGAATTACCCGCATCCGGTGATCGTCGCCGAGCGCTGCATCGGCTGTCATGCTTGCGTCGATGCCTGCCCGCACGACGTCCTCGCCATCGTCAACGGCATCTCCACGCCGATTGCTCCCGATCAGTGCATGGAAGACACCTCCTGTCAGGTCGAATGCCCCGTCAACCCGAAGGCGTGCATCGTCGTCAACACGACGAAGAAGATTCCGCCGCGCAAAGTGCCGGCGCGCAACGCGAAGTTCGAGACCAACGTCCCCGGCTGCTTCATCATCGGCGACGTATCGGGGACGCCGCTGATTAAGAACGCCGCCAATGAAGGCTCGGCGGTCGCGATCCGCGTCGCGCAGGAGCTCCGCAACGGCAACGGGCATCAGCCGCAGCAGGAAGCAGATTACGATGTCGCGATTATCGGGGCCGGCCCCGCCGGGCTGTCGGCGGCGGTGATGGCGAAGCGGCTCGATCTCAAATATATCGGGATCGAGCAGGACACCGTGATGTCCACGATTGTGAAATATCCGAAAGGCAAATACGTCTTCCTCAAGCCGGAGACGATGGAGTGGGCGGGTGGCATCCGGCTGCCGGGTCTGGAAGAGTACGTCGAAGAAGTGGTCGAAGAGATTTTGGACGGACCTCACAAGTCACGCGCGCAGGAACTGCTCGCGGCGGAGCGCGCCGGCACGCTCGCGGCGGACGACCAACAACTTCTCGCCGACGCGCGCGACCGCTATCAAGCCCTGCTCGAAGCGGAACTGACGGGAACGATTGACGAGGGTGGCAGGACGCGCCTCGCCAACGCGCGCCGGAAGTTCGAGACCCTGCTCGAAGCGGAAGACAAAGCGACTCTCGCCCAACTCTTGGAAGAAGAAAAGGCCGGCCAGATCGCCGAAGAAGAGGTCGGCAAAAAGGACAAGATCAATCTCGCGCGCGCCCAGTATGGCGACCGCCTCGAAGCCGAGATCGCGTCGGGGCGGCTCGCCGCCGAACGCTTCCAAGCCTTGGCCGCCGTGCGCGCGAAAGTGGCCGGCGACCAGCGCGAAGTTCTCCTCAACACTTGGATCATGAACATGAAGGAGAACCATGTCGTCATCAACGAGAACGAGAGCTGCAAAGCGGTGAAGAAGGCCGAAGACGGCGATTACTTCGCTGTCCAGACCGAGAAGGGCAAAGAGAAAGAGAAGATGACGTACCGCGCCCGCCGCGTCATCCTCGCCATCGGCAACAGCGGCACGCCGATGAAACTCAAAGTCACCGGCGAGGAGATGAAGGTGACGCGCGACGACGTGACTGAAGATAAGGTCAAATACAAGCTGGCCGACCCGGAAGCCTACCGCCGGAAGAAGTGCATCGTCGTCGGCGCGGGCAACTCAGCCATCGAAGCGGCAGTCGACTTGGTCGCCCGCCGCAAAGGTAGCGACATCGAGTTCCGTCCACCGGAAGAGCGCAACGAAGTCATCCTCGTCGTCCGCAGCGATCTCAAAAACGATCTCAAGTTCGGCAACAAGCAGCAGATCTATGACTGCATTGACGAAGGCGTGATCAAAGTCTATTTCGGCACCGGCATCAAAGAAATCCGCGACGACGAAGTAGTGCTGATGAACGCCCGCACCCAAGAAGAGAAAGCCACGATCAAAAACGATTTCATCTTCGCCATGATCGGCGGCGACCGCCCGACCAAGTTCCTCGAATCCATCGGCATCAAGATCGGCTGAACCGCTCCGGATCTCCGCCACCAAGAG
>JALZKK010000167.1 GCA_030859285.1 Acidobacteriota bacterium
CGTCAAGACCGGCGCGCCGGACAACGAATTCAACAACAAGCTGGAGCGCACGCACTTTGAAGATTTTCACGGTCACGGCTGGCTCTACCGCGCCGTCTTCAAGAAAGACCGCAGGGGTCATTTCCTCGACGGCGAGGGCAACCGGATCGAAGGCGCAATCACTCCCGAAAAGATGAAGCAGGCTGTCGATTTCAAAGACGACGACAGTTACAAGCTCGCCGACAACTATGCCGGCAAAGGCATTCCCGTCCATCTCAAGGACATCCATCTTGAGAAAGGAATGCACTGCGCCGACTGCCACTTCCGCCAAGACGCGCACGGCAACGGCATTCTCTACAATGAACCGCGCGCCGCCATCGAGATCGGCTGCGCCGATTGTCACGGCACGATTAACAGCCGCGCCACTCTGCTCACTTCCGGCCCCTCCGCCGGCATGTCTGCGGAGGACGGCAAGTTCAACATGAGCGACAAAGGCCGCAATCTCTCCCAACGCGGGCGCACCGGCATTCTGGCCGAGACCGAGACCGGCGCGAAAGTCCCCATCTTGCAAAAAGGCCCGCTCAAGAAGAAAGACCCCGCGACCGGCGCGGATGTCCAGATCACGCGCGACGAGATCATCCAAAACTCTCTGGTCGAACCGGGCAAGTGGTGGCGTGTCAAGCAGACTCTCGACACCGTGACGCCCGGCCACAAGGATTACAACGAGCAGTCGCGCTACGCCAAGACGATCCGCAAAGACAACCAGACGTGGGGTGACGTGCCAACGGACGAAAAAGAACTCGCGCACGCCGACAGCCAGATGACCTGTTTTTCCTGCCACTCTTCGTGGATGACGAGTTGCTTCGGCTGTCACCTCTCGATGAAGGCCAACCGCAAAATGCCGCAACGCCACAACGAAGGCGACAACACGCGCAATTACACGACCTATAATTTCCAAGTCTTGCGCGACGACGTGTTCATGTTGGCGAAGGATGGAACCACGACCGGCCACCGCGTCGCGCCCGCCGCTTCGCGCTCGGCAGTCCTTGTCAGTTCGCAGAATCAGAACCGCGAGTGGATTTACTCGCAGCAGCAGACCGTCTCGGCGGAAGGCTTCGCCGGCCAAGCCTTCAGCACGCACGTCCCGCACACCGTCCGCTCGACCGAGACGAAGGGCTGTACCGATTGCCACGTCTCAAAGGACAACGACAATAACGCTTGGATGGCGCAGACGCTCATGCAGGGAACCAACTTCGTCAACTTCATGGGCCGCTATCTCTACGTCGCCGCCGAACACTCGCTCGAAGTCTTCCCCGTTACCGAACACGACGAACCGCAGGCGGTCAAGGGCAGCACGCTCCATAAGCTCGCTTACCCGGAAACTTACGACAAGTTCGTGAAGGGCGGGCGCGACATCAAGACTTACTACGAACACGTCGGCAATCCCGAAGTGTTGAGCGTGCAAATACGCGGCGAGTACGCCTACGTCGCGGCGGGCAAGGGCGGCTTGCGTGTCTATGACATCGCGCAGATCGATCACAAGGGTTTCTCCGAGCGCATCACGACCGCGCCGGTCTCGCGCTTCGGCCAACGGTTCTGGGTCAACTCGAAATACTGCACCGCCGTTGCCTCGCCTACCACGCTCGGCGTCGATCCGGCGCGCGCGCAACTGCCCGAAAATCAAGAGCAACGCATTCACCCGCTCTACGCTTATCTCTACGCTGTCGATAAATACGAAGGACTCTTCCTCGTCAACGCTGCGACGCTGCTCGATGGCGATCCGTTGAACAACTTCCTGAAGCGCGCCGTCACTTGGAATCCGAACGGCGTCTTGAACGAAGCGAACAATATCACCATCGCCGGCACGCACGCTTACATCACGACCGATGATGCGCTCGTCATCGTGGACATCAACACGCCGACCGAGCCGAAGCTCGTCAAAGAAATTCCCTTCAAGCACCCGCACGCGATTACGATCCAGTTCCGCTACGGCTTCGTGGTGGACGAGGAAGGTTTGAAGGTCGTTGACTTAACGAAGCCGGCGGAAGCCCGCCTCGTCGAAGGCGCATTGGTTCCCTTGAATCACGCGCACGATGTCTATGTCGCGCGCACTTACGCTTACGTCGCCAACGGCAAGGAAGGCATCGCGATCATCGACGTGGAGCGGCCCGAACAGCCCAAGCTCGATCAGATGTACAACGCCGATGGCGAATTAAACGACGTGCATCAAGTGAAGGTCGCGATGACCAACGCCAGTCTTTACGCCTACGTCGCCGACGGACACAACGGCGTGCGGATTCTGCAACTGACCGATCCCGAAACGATGCCGACATTCGCCGGCTTCAGCCCACGCCCCGAACCGCGCCTGATCGCCAAGATGCACACGCTCGGCCCGGCCATCGCCCTCTCAAAGGGCTTAGACCGCGACCGCGCCGTTGACGAAAGCGGCAACCAACTCGCCGTCTTCGGTCGGCGCGGCGCACGACCCTTCAACATGGAAGAGTTATTGCGGATGTACACCATCAACGGCCAACTCTACACCGTCACGGACCAGCCGACGACGCAGCCGCGTGAGCCGAAGAGCGCGGAGACGAAAGCAAAGACCGAAGCGCCGGCTAAAGCAACAAACGGCAACTCGCTCTCCTTCAACACGCCACTTCTGCGCGCCATCCCTCTGCAACAATGGGGCGGCGCTGCCGTATTCAGCCTGAGCGGGATCGGCCTGTCTCTCGTTGCGCTCGGTTGGAGAAGGCGGCGATCACGCCGCGACAACTGAGAACAGCCTTTGAACTAGAGACTAAGACGGCGGCGCTGCCTCACGAGCAAGATGAGCAGCGCCGCCTTTGATACTTTTAGCAGAATAAAGGCCAGACTACGCGAGCTGGGAGCGCGGACGGCTCGTCCGCCAAGCTCGCGCCCGCGAGCTAAACGACTTTCGCCTTCACTCAACGTCGAGTGAGAGCGCAACCATTATTCGCACTCTTCGCGCTCACGGCGGACGGGACGTCCGCGCTCCCAGCACGAGACGTCCGTTTTCGACGACGTTGACAGCTAATGCACGCCATGCAGATCATCAAAAGATTATCGCCCTTCCTTCTCGCGCTGTTCGTCTTCGTGCCGGCGGCGTCCGCGCAAAAGCCCGAACTCGTCGTTCAGACGGGACACGCGAGCGGCGTCACTTCAGTTGCTTACAGTCCCGATGGCAACTTTCTTGCAAGCGGCGGCAAAGACGCGGTCGTGAAACTCTGGCACGTCGCCACCGGCTCGGAGTTGCGCTCTTTCAACGGCCATGAGGCGGAAGTCAACGCTGTCGCCTTCGGCACAGATGGTAAGACTTTGGCGAGCGGCTCAGGGGACCAGACGATCAAACTCTGGAATGCCGGCAACGGGCAAATCCTCCGCACGCTCAAAGGTCACGCCGAGGGCGTGCTGGCAATCGCCTTTAGCCCGGACGGGCAATTGCTGGCGAGCGGCGCGCAAGACGGAAAAGTAAAACTCTGGAACGTCGCCGACGGCAGCGAGGCGAAGGCTTTGGAGGGTCACAGCAGTTTCGTTATGTCGGTCGCCTTCAGCCCCGACGGGCAAACGTTGGCGACCGGCAGCGGCGACCGCACGGTAAAACTCTGGGACGCGGAGACGGGCGCGCTCAACCGCACGTTTGAGAACAAGCGAACACCCGTCCGCGCCGTCGCCTTCAGCCCCGACGGAAAACTACTCGCGGTCGGCGGTCAAGACAATCTGCTTCGATTGTGGAACGCCGCCGACGGCACGGAGCAGCGCACGCTCACCGGCAATCCCGGCCTCACCAACTCGCTCGCCTTCAGCCCCGCCGGAAAGATTTTGTTGAGCGCCAAGAGCGACAACCAGATCGAAGCGTGGAATCTTGAGACGGGCCAGCGGCTCAACATCGCCGGCCACGCCGATACGGTCAACGCCGTCGCCTTTCATCCAAGCGGCAAGTCTTTCGCCAGCGCGAGCGACGATAAAACCGCCAAGCTCTGGGACGCCGCCAACGGCCAAGAACTCGCCACGCTCAAAGGGCGCACGCGCCCCGTCACTGCCCTCGCCTTCTCGCCCGACGGACAGACGCTCGCCGCCGCCAGCGCCGACAGCACAGTAAAACTCTGGCGCATGGGGCCGGTCTCAGACATGCGCTCGCTCGAAGGTCATGTGGACGTTGTTTCATCCGTCGCCTTCAGCCCCGACGGGAAAACTCTGGCGAGCGGCAGCGCAGATTACACCGTTAGATTGTGGGACGCGGCGACGGGCAAACAGCGAAACGTTCTGCGCGAAGGCTCTTTCGCCGTCCGCTCTGTGGCTTTCGACCGCACCGGCCAACTGCTCGCGGCGGGCGGCGACGGCGGCATCCAACTCTGGGACGCGCCGACTGGCACGCTCCGGCGCACGATTGAACCGGGCGCGTATCCCATCTACGAAGTCGCCTTCAGTCCCGACGGAAAACTTTTAGCCGCCGCACAGCATGACGGCGTGATCACGCTCTGGGACCAAGCGACGGGAACCAAACTCCGCCAATTGAGCGGCCACGAAGCCGCCGTTACTTCCGTTCGCTTCAGCTCCGACGGCAAGACTTTGGCGAGCGGCAGCACCGACGCGACCGCGAAAGTCTGGACCATCGCTACCGGCGCGTTGCGCCACACGCTCAAAGGCCATGCCTCCGGCGTCAATGCCGTCGCCTTCAGCCGCGACGGGCTGTCGCTCTTCACCGGCTCAACCGATACGACCGTCCGGCGTTGGAACGTCGCAACCGGCACACAGACGGGTGTCTTCGACGGTCATAAAAATGGCGTCAACGCTGTCGCCGCTGCGCCCGATGGCATGATCGCAAGCGGGAGTTTTGACGCGCGCGTGAAACTCGGCCCGGCCACTTTCAACCGCGCTGCCGATCTGCTCGCCATCGATCTCGATGATTGGGTCGTCGTCGCCCCCAACGGGCGTTTCGACGGCTCGCCTGAAGGCTTGAAACTCATCCACTACGTCCAAAATGATCAACCGATCCCTCTCGACTCGCTGTTCGAGCGACTGTTCACGCCACGCCTCTTGAACGAAGTCGCCGGGACTGGTCGCCCCGCTACTACTGCCAGACTCGGCGGCTCGTTAAGTAACAAACGTTTCGGGATCAAACAGCAACCACCATCGCCGGCAGCAGAACCGGGTCTCAATCCCTCGCAGCCTCTCGCCCCGCCGCCGCTCGTCAGCATCCGCACGCCGGCGACGAGCGAAGCCACGCGACCGGCAAACGCGGGCGGCACGCGCGGCATCGGCATCGACGGCTTGAGCGATGCGCGCGCGCCCGTCGTCGTCGAAGTGACGGATCAAGGCGGCGGCGCGGAGGCCGTGCGGCTCTATCACAATGGCAAGCTCGTCGAAGAAGAACGGCTTGACGCCGCCCGCGACGCCAAGCCGGGCGCAGCCGTCTCTAAAACTTTTTATGTCGCACTGGTCCCCGGCGCGAATGAACTGGCGGCCACCGCGCTCAACCGCGAGCGCACCGAGTCCGCGCCCGCGAAGACGCGCATCGATGTGCAAGGAGCGCAACCGAGCGTGAATCTCTACATCCTCGCCGTCGGACTGAACCAATATCAAAACGCAAAATATAATTTGAACTACGGGCGCGTTGATGCAGAGTCATTCGCCAACGAAGTCGAGCAGCGCGGCAAAACCATCTTCAAACGGATCGACAAGCAACTGATCTTCGACGCCCAAGCCACGCGCCAAGAGATCGAGGCGGCCTTCGAGCGAATTAGCAAGCAAGCGCAACCGCAAGACGCTTTCGTTTTTTTCTACGCCGGACATGGCGTCATGACTGAAGGCGACGGCACGAGCGCGCCCGACTTTTTCCTCGTGCCTTACGATGTGACGAAACTTTACGGCGACGACGAACTGCTCGCCACGAAAGCGATCTCCGCCAAACGCCTCAAAGAACTCTGCACAAAAATTCAAGCGCAGAAACAACTCGTCGTCTTCGACGCCTGCCAATCCGGCGGCGCAGTCGAAGCCTTCAGCCTGCGCGGCGCATCGGAAGAGAAAGCGATCCTGCAACTCGCCCGCAGCGCCGGCGTCGTCGTCCTCGCCGCTTCCGGCACAGAACAACTCGCCGCCGAATTCGCCAAACTCGGCCACGGCGTCTTCACCTACGCTCTCCTGCAAGGCTTAGCAGGCCAAGCCGACGGCGGCAGCCAACCCGACGGCAAGATCACCGTCAAAGAACTCGAAGCCTACCTCAACGACATTGTGCCTGAACTGTCAAAACGCTATCGCGGCAAAGCCCAATACCCCAACAGCTACGCGCGCGGCCAAGATTTCCCACTGGGAGTTAAATAACGTGAGCCGACATGAGTCTCCGCCACGCCGCCCCGAATTATGATGGCGCACGTTGAATAATTGTTATGCGGCTGAACTTTATCGATAGATTATGCTGAAAAGAATAGTCATTTTTTCCTTTATCGCTTGCGCTGCTGTCGCAATCAGCGCTTGCCGTGACAGAGGCGCGGAGGTGGAGCAGGCGTTGATCGGAACGGTCAAACAAGGCGCGGGCACAGTGTTTTGGATGAGTGACCTTGCGCCGTTCGAGTGGGAGAGAATGTATGTCATCCAGCCTTACACCGCACCTGAGAATATCAATCGGAAGCTTGGATTCGAGTGGGCAAGGGCTAGCATTAGTGGCATCCAAAATACCGACACGATCAGACTTCTGTTGTTCGTCAAAGAGAAAGAGGTAGTGGCAGAAGTCGAGTACAAGGTGTGGAACGGCTTCTTTGAAGGAGACGGAGGTACTGGATACAGTATCGAAGAGGCGAAGTTTGTCGTAGAGGAAGAAGAAGAGAGAGGCGAAAAGGCGTTGATAATCAAGAGAGTGCCATGACGCAGAGCGCCGCATAACAAGCTGTTGCAGCGCGACGCCTCGATAGCTTCGTTCTCAAGAAGCCTCCTTCGATGAGGTTGGATGCTGTGCGCTCGGCGCGGCTGAACAGCGGCATTATGTGACTTTTCCAATCATAGAATTGCCAAACATGAATTTGCTTGTAATCGCACATTAACACGTAGAGGAAAGGGAGGAGCATCCGATGTCGCAACACATTAAACTACTTGGCGTAGTCGTCGTGGCTTTCGTGTCGTTCG
>JALZKK010000169.1 GCA_030859285.1 Acidobacteriota bacterium
GGATGCGGCTGAGGCAATTGCTGACCGGCGCGGTGCAGGAACGGAGCTTCAAAGCAACCGAGAAATTCGCCGAGCCAGATGTGCAACTAACGCCGGCCTCTTTTCTCTACGCCGACGGCGACGGCTATCATTTCATGGACGAGAGCGGCAGTTATGAACAGTTCATGCTCACCGAAGAACAACTCGGCGAGGATCGCGGCTATCTCAAAGAAGGCGCGACGCTGCAAATCTTGAAATACAACGGCGAGCCGATCTCTCTGCAACTGCCGCAGTTCGTCGAGCTGATCGTGACTGCGACCGAGCCGGGCTTGCGCGGCGACACGGCAGCCGGTGGCGCGACCAAACCCGCCACACTCGAAACCGGCCTGAGTGTCCGCGTCCCTCTCTTCATCAAAGAAGGCGAAACCATCCGCATCAACACACAGACCGGCGAAGTCGCAGGCCGCGCCTAAAAGCAAGGATGAAGGCGGAAGGATGAAGGATGAACCGGAAGTTTTTTATTCATCCCTCCGCCCTCATCCCTTACTTGATTCCTTTCCGCGCCAATTGCTCTTTGAGCGCGGCGGCGACTGCCGCATCGAAGCCGGTTTGTGGGCCGGCTTGTTTTTTGCGCGCGGCGGCGATGTAGGCGTCGCGTTGTTTGGAGAGGGCGACGATCTCTGCGCGCAACTTCTTACGATCAGCGAGTCGCTGATCGATCTCGCGCTTCCGCTCTGCCCTTGAGAGTTTACGTAATTCGTCCGGCAGATCTTCGTCCTTCACGGCGTCGAGTTTTACCGATTCGTTTTCGATGCTCTGCAAGAGATCGCCGGAGTATGCTTCGGAGTTGAGCGCCTTGTTCAAAGCGCGCTCGGCTTGGGCCGACGCGGGCGCGCGGACGGCAACGGCTTCTTCCGTCCGCGCCTGTTTAGCCATCAACTCAGTCCGCGTCGCAATGCCACGCGCGCCGCCGCCGCCGCCGTAGGCGAGGAAAGTTCCGCCAAGTTTTTGGCTCAAGATTCCGAGTTGTTCGTCGTAAGGCGTGGTGATCACCTGCACGCCGCCGTCTTGCGCGATGGCGAAGTATTGCCCTGCGCCCTGCCGCGCAATCGCCTGCCACACTTCGCGCGTGCCGTCGATTTGGCCGCACTGGATCGTGTTGACGATCATGCCGCGTTTGACGGCGGCATCGGCGGTCGCGGTCGTCGGCTGCTCGTTTGTGTAATCGTCGTGCGGCGGAGCATCGCCGACGAGGAAGACGATCCGCGCCGTGCGTTGCGTGTCGTTTGACCATCCCGCCGCATGAACGCCTTCGGCGAGCGCGCGGCGCACGTTCTCCGGCGTGTCGCCGCCGCCGTCGGCCCGGTAATCCATCAACGCCGAATAGACCGCATCGAGATCGCTCGTCAGCGGCGTCACTTTCGTCACGTATTCGTCGCCGTTGTCGCGGTACGCGACGAGGCCGATCTTGACCGCCGGTCGCGCGCTCTGTTGCATTACTTCGTTGACAATGCCCCAGATGCGCTGCTTCGCGCCTTCGATCAGACCGGACATCGATCCCGTCGTATCGAGGACGAAGACCATCTCCAGCGTCGCCTTGTCCGGCAGCATGTTGCCGTCGGTGTCGGGTTGGTGAACTAAATGCATCTCGTCGTCAAGCCGAAAGACCGGCGGGCGCGAGTGCACGATGAGCGCGGCGGTGGCGGCGAGGCCGATCAAGCAAGTCGTCATGGCCGTCAAAAGACGAAGCGTAAGCCGTTTCATAACCGAAGTCCTCTCTTTCAAAGAAACTGTGGCGTGTTGGTTGTTTAGACGCGCGTGCGCTGGATTGGTTCCCGGCGCACGCTCAACTGCTGGCTGTTCTTTGAACGGAAAGACCGGCGGGGACTTGCAAGAGGATGAATGAAGAGCGGGACACGCAGGCCGCGACCGTCATAGCCGCGTGCCGAGAGGCAGCGTCTCGGTCAACGGTTCTACGGGCGGCCTTTGTGTCCCGCGCGGCTTGATGCCGTCTGTCTCCAAACGACGGCATCAAGAGCATGTCCGGGAAACGGACGTTACTTGGCTTTGCGGTTTTTGAAATCTGAGCCGCTCTTTTTGGGATCGAACTGGCTCATGAAGTCGGAGAGATACGGCTCTGTGCGAAACTCGCCGCCTTTGGTGATCGCCCAACGTTGCAGCCAAGAGATGCCGGTGGGACCAGTGTAAGTGTCGGGCTGGCTGTAGGCCGGGTCTTTCAGAGCCTCTTCGAGCGTGATGAACGTGTAGCCGCGCCGCTTGAGCATCGCTACCAGATCGTCGAGCTTTTCGGCATTGAGCGCGTTACCCGTCAGCATCAAGACTTGCGGCACTTCATAACCCATCACGTCGCGCGAAAGCTGCTCGTAGAATTCCATCATCTTTTCCATGTACGGCACATACTCGCCGGCGACGCGCTGCATCCGCTCTTCGTCGTCGGCGCGATTGGCATCGCTGTAAATTTTGCCATAGAGCCAGTCCATGTTGTCGATGGTGACGGGGTGCATTTGATAGCCGCGCCCGGCGAGGAATTTTTCAAATGCCGCTTTCGTTTTTCGATCCGGGCCGGTGTTGAGGTAGGGGTAACTGAAGTAACGCACTTTCCGCCCGCGCTCTTCGACGAGCTTGCGCGTCGCTTGCTCGCCGCGCTCCACGTCCTGCTGAAAATCCGCGAGCGTCGCTTTGTAAAAGTATGGGTGTGAGTAGCTAGAGACGCCGAGTTCCATTCCGGCATCAAGCCACAAGCGGAGCAGATTGACGCGCTCTTCGTTGAGTTGGCTGCTCTCTTTCTGATAGAGGTCGCGCGCCGTGACGAAGCCGACTGCCGGGATGCCGTGCGCGTTTAAGCCCGCGAGCAGTTGGCGCGTCTTCTTCTCGGCGCGCGGTTGATACCACATCTGCGAGACCGGCAGGCCGACGAAAGTGACGGCGACTTTCCGCTGCTGGCTGGATGTTTTCGTCATCTCTTTCGCGGCAGGCTCGATTTCGACTGCGGCGGAAGCGATGACTTGCGCGCCCGCGCCGTAGATGCTCGCCAGCGCCAAGAGCATCACGGAGAGGCCGGCGGCGAGCGGCAGATGTCTGCGTCGCGCCGGAGTTTGAGTTTTGATCAGACGTTGAATGCGTTGCATGAGTGATCCTCCATTTGCAGCTACGACCAGCGCGGCGCTGCCTTCGCGCCGGCGAAGCTGTTCAAGGGTAGTGAGCGCGCGCGCGTAAATCAGCGCGTCGCCCGTCGCTGCCACAGCCATGTCGTCGCACACGAACTCGCGCTCGATCCGAACGCGGTGCGACAACCACCACACGGCGGGGTGGTAAAACAACAAAATCTCGACGACGGCTTGGAGCAGATTAACGAAGTAATCATGCCGCCGGATGTGCGCCAACTCATGCGCGAGCAGGGCTGCGAGTTGCGCCGAACTTAAGCCCGTCAGCGCGCTCGCGGGCAAAAGGATCACTGGCCGTAGCCATCCGATCACCGTCGGCGCTTCGACCAACGCCGATTCGCACAGTAGCACCGGGCGCGAGACGCGCAAACGCCGCGACAGATGAGCCAATCGCGCTTGCCATTCATCGGAGACAGGCTGCACCGACGCGCGTTTCAATTGCTGCGTCCATAACCACGCGCCCGTCGTCTTGAGCGACAGCAAGACCGCGCCGATCAGCCACGCCAGTCCCAACCACGGCGTTACGCTCACGAACCGAGCATCGGCATTTGTTTCATCAGCATCATTCGCAAACACCTCCGTATCAGTCCGGCCTAAAGCCGACGCGGACTGCGCCGTATCCCTCGCCGATGCCCGCGCCGAATGCCGCTCCGCATCGTTCTTTTTTAAGAGCGCGAACGCTCCTGCATCGCCATGCTGCGCGCCGCCTGTGACGGACGAATGTAACGTGATGAACGTCGCCACCGGGAGCGCAAGCGCGAGCGACAGGCACAAGCACGCGCACACATAGCGCGCTCGCGCCTGCGCCCGCGACAGTGCGACACTCGCGCCCGCGTACAGCAACGCGACGAGCGCGCCTTGCCAGATTGAATGAATCAAAGCCCGCCCCAACGTCTGCCAGATCGCTTGGCCGAACAGCATGTCGAGTTGTGTCATCGCCCACCTCGCTCGAAATCGTCCAACAGTTGCCGAATCTCCGCCAACTCTTCGGCGGAAGCCTTCTTCGATGACAACGCCTGCAAGACCAGCTTCTTGGCCGAGCCTTTGAAAGCGCGCTCCAACAGATCGCCGACCAACTGCGCCTGCGTCTGCTCTTCCGCCAGCCGCGCCTCATAGACGTGTGCGCGTTGCCGCTCGTCGCGCCGCACCAGATTTTTCTCGGCCATGATCTGCATCAACTTCAAGACGGTCGTGTAACCCATCGCCGGCTTCGATTTTCGCAACTCCGCTTGAACTTCGCGCACGGTCGCCGGCCCGCGCCGCCATAGAACATTTAGGATTTCCAACTCCGCGTCGGTCGGGCGCGGCGCTTTCATTTTCGGCATGACGAATGATCCTCGCAGGGACAAGAACTCGACACGCGCGACTCTACTACGAAGCGTTTCGTATTGTCAACGAAAATCTTCGTAGTTGTGTGTCTATCTCCCGCCCATCGGACTTCACTCTCGTCTCGGAGCAGAAAAGATAATCACCCACGAATGAACACGGAATGGCACGAATCAGAAAAAGCCAAACACAGGATTATCATTCGCGCCATTCCGTGTTCATTCGTGGCTGATCTCTTCTGGCTGAAGCACGACAGCCGTTCGCACGTGCCGGCGCGTACAAGCGGTACAGTGTACGCGGGTGAACGCCGAGCCAGTAGAGCGTTTGCAGCAACGACCAACGCGCGAAGGTCAACACAAAGCTGCGTCCTTCAAACCGGCGCGAAGAAGTGACGACAGCGCACGGCAAATGAACAAAACGCCCGCCGCCGCGCCGCCGCAGACGCCGCAACAAATCCAAGTCCTCGAAGATCGGCAACGACTGAAAGCCGCCGATGCGCTCATAGACATCGCGCCGCACGAAGAAGGCCGAATCGCCGTAACAGAGGCCGAGTTGGCGAAGCTGTGGGTAGAGCCACGTCAGAAAGCGCGCCGCCCGCCGCCCGCCGTCGAAGCGAACATGAAAGTTGCCGCCGATCACTGAAAGGTCGCGCAATGCTTCCGCGATCCGCTCGCACGCATCGGCGGGCGGGCAAGTGTCCGCGTGCAGAAACCACAATGCCGCGCCCCGCGCCGGCGTGCGATCTCAACCGTTTCGTCGCGGCTACCGCCGTCAATCACGATCACTTCTACCGGGCCACTCACACGTTGCACAGCGTCGAGCGTCGCGCCGAGCGTGTGCGCTTCGTCGAGCGTCGGGATTAAGATCGAGAGCGCGATGTTCGGCGTCTGCGTGGTCTCCGTTTCCATTCGCGCCATTTTATACCAGTCCTCATTCGCGGAATCATCACGAACGCAGCAGCAGCACGGCGAAAGTTATGATAGGGGAAAATAATTTTTCACCACAGAGACACAGAGGAAACAAATGATGAATGCGAAGTGATGAGCGATGAATGAAGACCAATGTCTTTTGCTTCCCGTTCATCACTCATCATTTCGCATTCATCATTTGTCTTTCTGCTTGTCTCCCGCTCGGACTTCCGTCTATCTTTGTGCTCTGATGCTGCGAGAATTGCGTTTCATCACGCCCGACCGGGGACTTACGCGCCGCTGGTTCGTGGACGATTACTTCGATCTCATCGTCTGGCATGACGCGCGGCGGGAGATCGTCCGCTTCCAACTCTGCTACGACAAGCGGCGCGACGAGCGCGCGCTGACGTGGCAGCAGGACGCGGGTTTCGCGCACGAGCGTGTTGACGAAGGCGGCGCGTCCGTGTGGGATCAACGCGCGCCCGTGCTGCGCGATGTCGGCGGCGCTGAGGAAACCGCACTCGCTCTCGCATATCTCCGCGCCCTCTTCGCCCAGCGCAGCGCTGGCATCGATCCGGCAATTGCTTCTTTCGTCTGCCGCAAGCTCGCGGAGCACGAAATAAATGATGAATGCGAGATGATGAATGAAATGTAGTATGTCTTTCATTCATCATTTCGCATTCATCATTCATCATTTGCCTTGAGCGGTTGACCGGAGAGGGCAAAATTGATAACACTAAATTGCGTCGTTTCAAACGGCAGTTCTCTCCAAACAAAATCGTCGCAGACGAGAAAGTGGGCAGAAAAATTACACAGTCGAACTCAGTCGAGCATGACCCGACCGCCCCGCTGACCGTGCTGGTGGTGGAAGATTTTGAAGACACGCGCTTTCTGATGCAGCTCGAATTGGAGCAGCGCGGCTTTCGCGTGATTGAGGCCGTCAACGGCGCGGAAGGCGTCCGTGTGGCGCTGGAAGAGCGCCCCGACATCATCCTGATGGACGTCGGCCTGCCGCTCATCGACGGCATCACGGCCACGAAACAGATTCGCGAAAACGAGTCGATGAAGAACACGCTGATCGTCGCCCTCACTGCCCACCATGAATCCGAATACCGCGCCAGCGCGCTCGCCGCCGGCTGCGACGCTTACCTCACCAAGCCGATTGATTTCGACTGGCTGATCGATCTGCTCAACCGGCTCTTGCCGTAGCCGCTATCTAACCTGATGGAAATTCTGAGCCTGAAACCCTCGCACAAGGCGATTACGGCCTATTACCAAGAGCTAGAGGCTTACGCGCGGCTCGGCGTGACTCACGAGATGGCCGTGCGCGACGCTTTTCAGGCGTTGTTGAAAGTTTGCTGCGCGCAGGCGAATCTCACTTTCGTCGGCGAATGGAAGATCAAACGCCAAGGCCGCGCGGCTTTGAGCGTTGACGGCGCGATGGTCGGCATTGACGAACTGGCGCGCGGTTACTGGGAAGCGAAGGACGCGCAGGATGAGTTGGCGAAAGAGGTCAAGCGCAAGTTTGCGGTCGGCTATCCGAATGACAACATCATCTTTCAGTCGCCCGTGCGAGCGATTCTCTATCAGAACGGGCGACAGGTTTTAGACGAAGATATTACGCGCCCCGAAATTTTAGTCGGTACGCTGAAACAGTTCTTTGAATATCGCGCGCCGCAGATCGAGAAGTGGGAAGAAGCCGCCGCGAAGTTTCAGGAGCGCGTGCCGGAGCTGGCGGAATCGGTCGTCAAACTGATTGAGCGCGAGCGCAAGACAAACAAGAAATTCATCGCCGCTTTCGCTGAGTTCACGGAGCTATGCCGGGCGAGTATTAACCCGAACATTTCCGATCAAGCGGTGGAAGAGATGTTGATTCAGCATCTCTTGACGGAGCGCATCTTTCGCAACGTCTTCGACAACCCGGACTTCGCCGGCAACAACATCATCGCGGTCGAGATTGAAAAGGTGATTCGCGCGCTCACTTCGCAGACGTTCAGCCGCGCGGAGTTTTTGAAGAGTAACGATTACTTCTATCGCGCGCTGGAAGAAACCGCCGCGACGATTGAAGACTTCTCGCAAAAGCAGAGTTTTCTGAACAGCGTATATGAGCGCTTCTTTCAGGGCTTTTCCGTCAAGGTCGCAGACACGCACGGCATCGTCTATACGCCGCAGCCCATCGTCAATTTCATGGTCAAGAGCGTGGAAGATATTCTGCGGCAAGAGTTCGGCAAGAGCCTGAGCGATGCGGGCGTGCATGTCCTCGATCCGTTCGTTGGCACGGGCAACTTTATGATCCGCGTGATGCAGGAGATCAAGCGGACGCGGTTGCAAGAGAAGTACGCGGGCGAGTTGCATTGCAACGAAGTGATGTTGCTGCCCTACTACATCGCTTCGATGAACATCGAACACGCCTTTTACGATCTGACGAAGACCTACCAGCCGTTCGCCGGCATCTGCCTTGTGGACACGTTCGAGTTAGCGGAAGGCAAACAGGGCGGACTGTTCACGGAAGAAAACACCGCGCGCATCGAACGCCAGAAGCAGCAAAAGCTGTTCGTCATCATCGGCAATCCCCCGTACAACGTCGGGCAAGTGAACGAGAACGATAACAATAAGAATCGTAAGTATAAACAGATGGATAAGCGCGTCGCGGAGACTTACGCGAAAGCATCAAAGGCGACGAACAAAAACGCTTTGTCTGACCCGTATGTGAAAGCGATTCGGTGGGCATCCGACAAGATTGAAGAGACAGGTGAAGGCGTGATTGCGCTTGTCACGAACAACAGTTTTCTTGAGCAGATTGCTTTTGACGGAATGCGTAAAGAACTGTCGAAAGATTTTGATGCGATTTACGTTTTGGACTTGGGCGGGAACGTGAGGAAGAATCCGAAACTGTCAGGCACGACGCACAATGTTTTCGGGATTCAAGTCGGAGTGAGCATCAATCTGTTTGTGAGAAGACGGCGCGATGCAAACACACCGCACGAAACGAAGATTTATTATGCGCGAGTTGGCGAAGACTGGCGCAAAGAAGAAAAGTATAAGTTCCTTGATGAAGCGCAAGACCAAAGTGGAGTCGAATGGCAGGAGCTACAACCGGACGCCAATCACACTTGGCTAACGGAGGGAATGCAAGATGAGTTTACATCCTTCATCCCTATAGGAAATAAGGGGACGAGAAACGAGACGGTAGTGTCAGCAATATTCCAAGCTTACAGCCGCGGATGCGAGACGGGGCGAGACAGTTGGGTCTACAACTTTGATCGAAACATGTTACTTGCTAACGTAGAGCG
>JALZKK010000170.1 GCA_030859285.1 Acidobacteriota bacterium
ACGCCGAGGCCGTCAACCTCGAAGCCTTAGAGACGTTGGTGCGCGTCTCCGGCATGGCCGTCGAATTGCTCGCGAGCAAGCGTGTCGGCACGCCAGCCGCCGCTGCTGCTGCTCCGGTAGTGCAACCGAGCGTGCCGGCGGAGGCCGCCGCTGCGCCGCCATCGGAAGAAGTGGCCGAACCGGCGGAGGCCGCCGTCGAGAGCCAACCGGAGGCAGCGGCGGTCGAAGCCGCGCCGATGCCCGTCCCCGTGATGGAAGCTCCGGCGATTGCAGAAGAGACTCCCGCCGCTGTCGCGCCTACGCCAACGACGGAGACTCCTGCCGCGCCGGAGTCGTTTCCAACTGAACCGTCGCCGGCTCGCGTCCGAGACAGCGCGCCCGAAGCGCGACAGCCGGCCTTCAGCCCTGCCGTCGCCGGCTCGCCGATGCCCGCGCTGGCCTCGATGTCGCCGGCCATCGATCCGCTCGCGCCGACGCAGACCGTCGCCTCTGGCCCGCTCAGCACGAAGCGCCGTTGGGGACAGGCCGACACCGAACTGCCCATCGAAGTCAGCGAGGACGAACGCCGCTTTCACAACGACGCGCGCCGCTTCGCCCGCCTGCTCGTCTCCGAGATCAAACTCTACAACGAACAGAAGGTGAAAGACGGGCGGGTGGAAAGCAATCTCTACGAACGCTTGCGTGAAGAGATCGACCGTTCGCGACAGATGTACGATAAGCGCGTCGCTCCGAACGTCGCCGCGCGTTACGATTACTTCCATCATGAATTGGTCAGCACGCTGGCCGAAGGCGACGCCGGCAAACTCGGCGGCGGCTATCCCGGCGCTGGCGTGTGAAGGCAAAAGGCAACAGGCAAAAAGCAAAAGGCAAAAGTGAGGCTCACGGGAGCTTTACTTTTGCCTTTCACCTTTTTACCGTAAGACTCATCCAAGCGCGGGGGATTAAAATTTTGCGCCTTCATTCATTTCGTCATCAGTTCGTTTTGTTATCTCTGCTACTGCTCGTCGCGGGCGCGGCGCTGGCGTTGCCGTTCGTCAGCGCGAGTTGCCGCGCGCCGCAGGGACGGGCTTCTGACGCGGGCGCGGTCGAGAGATTGCGCGCCATGACCCGCAACGATGTGCTGCCCGCCGAGTCGGTCGTCGCCGCTTTGGCGACGGAGCAGGCGGACACGACCGCCGGCGCGCTGGCGCGCATCGTGCAGGCGCGGAGCAAAATGGCGGCGAACGATTTCGCGGGCGCGGCCTCGCTGCTCGAAGACAAAACGATTCGCCGGCACACCGCGCTGGCCGATTACGCCTTGCTGTTACGTGCATACGCGCTTGCCAAAGGAGGCCGCCGCGTCGAAGCCCGCGCCGCTTACGAACAACTCGCGCACGAATTTCCTTCGTCCTTGCGCGCGCGTGATGCAATCTTGAGCGGTGCGGAAATCGCCTTACAAGACAACGCAGCGGCAGCCGTCCCCTTGCTCGTCAAAAAATTGACCGATGCAGATGACGCTGCTGCGTTGCTACTGACCGCAAAGACTTATGAGCGACAGGGCGATCCGGCGCGAGCGCGCGACGCTTATCGCCGCATTTATTTTTACGCGCCCGCATCGGATGAGGCTGCGGCAGCGCGTTTGCAACTCACCAACTCAAACGCCTCAGTCGCGCCCGCCAACGCGAACGAGGCCGTCGCGCGCGCCGACAAACTTTTCGCCGCCAAGCGTTACTCTGAATCGGTCGTCGCTTACAACGAGGCGGCGGCGCTGCTCCCGCACGGCAGCCCGGAAATAAATTTGCGGCGCGGCATCTCGGCCTTTAATGCCAAGCGTTACGTCGAAGCGGTCGCCGCGCTCAATGCCGTCCCCACCTCAGCCGGAGAACTGCGCGCGCATTCTCTCTTTCATCTCGCGCAGGCGCACGCGCGTTCCGGTCAATGGCCGCCGGCGCGCGCGACATTTGAAGAGATGCGCCGCCAGTTTCCCGATCACACTTTGACAAAACGCGCGGGCGGGGCCATCGGCTTGCTCGCGAAAGAAGCGAAGAACACTGTCGAGGCAACCAACTTTTTCCGCGCCGCCGTAGGTGCATATCCCGGCGCGGTCGAAGTCGCGCAAGCGCAATTTGAACTCGCATGGGCGGCGCATGAAGCGAAGAACTATCAAGAGTCTGCGCCGCTGCTGACCGAACATCTCGCCGTTTACGCCGACCGCAACACCGACAATCGCGGTCGCGCCGGCTATTGGGCCGCGCGTGATTCTGAGCGCGCCGGCATGATTAAAGAAGCGACGGCGCTCTATCAAGCGATGCTCCAACGTTACGACGCCAACTGGTACGGCTATCTTTCACAACAACGACTTGAAGCTATCAAGCGCACGCACGGCACACCAGCGCGTTCCGACTTCGCTCCTGACTCTCCGATCAACCGCGCCCGCGCCAATCTCAGCACCGTCTCCATCGCCGCCGAGACCGCCGTCCCGGAAGCGGATGAAAGACTCGCTAAAGCTGATCAACTAAACATCGTCGGCCTCGACGAATGGGCCATCGAAGAAGTGGGCGAGCCGCTCAAGGCCGCGCCTTCCAGCCCGCGTCTCAATCTCGCCAAAGCGCGCATCCATCGCACGCGCGACGACAATTTGCAGGCGTTCCTTGCGCTGCAAAAGAGCTATCCCGATTACGCGCAGATGAAACCGGAAGAGTTGTCGCGTGAAGAGTGGGATGTTTTTTATCCGCTCGCGCATTGGGAGACGATCAAGGGAGAGGCGCGCGCGCGCAACATTGATCCGTATCGCATCGCCGGCTTGATCCGGCAAGAGTCCGTCTTCGATCCGCGCGCCGTCTCTTCCGCGAGAGCCTACGGCTTAATGCAACTGCTCGTCGAGACGGCGCAGCGCACCGCGCGCAAGTACGGCGTCGAAGAAGCGGTCAACGCCAACACGCTGCTTGAACCGCGACTCAACATCAAACTCGGGACGGCTTACTTGAAAGACCAACTGGATCGCTTCGGGCGCATCGAATACGTTGCCGCCGCCTACAACGCCGGTCCCGGTCGCGCCGTTCGCTGGCGCACAGAGTTGCCCGCCGAGATCGACGAATGGGCCGAAGCCGTCCCCTTCCGCGAGACGCGCGGCTATGTGCAGGGCGTCGTCCGCAACACGCTCCAATACCAACGTCTTTACGACGAGGGAGGCCGCTTCCGCGAGAATGTCGGCGCGAGCCGGCCAGCACAACCGGCGACTGCGCCGCAAGCTAACTCTCAAACAACGCCCTCACCGGACAACCGCCTCCGCCCCCGCCGCGTCACACCCGAAGAAAACGAGGAGAAGTAAATCGTGACACCGAGGGGACCAATCAACGCATCACTCATCATCTCGATCAGCGCCATTCTCATGTTCGCGCCGCTCACGTCTCACGCACAGCAACGCAAGCCGCGCGCGTCAACCGCGACACCAACCGTCGCCGCGAGCAAAGCGATCACCATCGCCACCGAACCGGGCGCTATCGTCTGGCTCGACGAAGTGCGGCGCGGTGTGACGGACACCGCCGGCGGGCTTGAGTTGAAAAATGTCTCTGCTGGTCGCCACAGCTTGCGCGTCCGCGCCACAGGCTTCGCCGAACGCACGCTCACGCTCTTGCCCGCCCGGCGTGGCCGCGTCGAAGTGAAGCTCACGCGCACGACCGACGAAGCCGAGTTATCGTTTCAACAAGCCGAAGAGCTGCGCGAAAAAGGCGGCGAAGAACCGCGCCGCCAGTCAATCGAACTCTACCGCAAAGCTCTGAAATTGCGTCCGCGCTTTCCCGCCGCACACATCGGACTCGCGCGCGTTTTGCTCGACACCAGCGAGACCAACGGCGCGCTCGAACAGATCGACGCAGCCCGCCGCGACCGTCCCGTCTATCCAGAAGCCTCCGCAGTCGAAGGCCGCATCCTGCGCGCCACTGAAAATAACAAAGAGGCCATCGCATCTTACCGCCGCGCCCTCAGCGAAGCGCGCGGCTTTCAGCCCGAAGCGCACGCCGGTATCGGCATCGCCCTCAAAGAAACCGGCGATTACGAAGGGGCCGCCGCCGCCTTCCAAAAAGCCATTGCCCAACTTTCCGACACCGAACCCGTTCTCTACCAACTGCTCGGCGAAGCCTACGAACAACTCGGCAAATACAAAGAAGCCGTCGCCGCCTACGAGAAATACTTACAACTCGCGCCCGACGGCAAACTCGCGCCCGCCATCAACTCGATCATCGAGCAACTCCGCATCCAAGCCGCCGAACAAGCCGCGCCGCCGAACGACTGAGAAGAATTTGAGCCACGCGCATGACACGAAGAGACACGAATGAATTTGATTTCGTTTCGTATCTCTTCGTGTCATGCGCGTGGCTCGCTTTTTCCGCCGCAGTTGTAAAGAACATTTAATCCGCCGTTAATCGCGCGTTAGCTTCACGCGTTTAATCTCTCGCCATACCCCACCTGAAGATCACCCAGCCTGTTCATGCGGACAGGGGCCGCGCCCGGCTTTTCCCAGAAGCCAAGCGCGGCCCCATTTTTTTTCAGATGCAAAGCTGGCGGGTGTCTGTCGTTAGATCACGGCACATGGCGTCAAGGACTCCTTCATAAGGCAAAACGAGACCGTCGGCAACAATTAGTTCTTCTGCCGCGGTGGAAAGTTTTGGCGGCACGTTTTTGTGACGCAAGTTTGTTCCAACTCGACGGCGCGCGCCTCCGGTAGTTTCCACGCCTTCGCGCGCGTCAGCGACGCGATCAAATTCACTTGTAGCATTCGCTGTTCAGCCATCTGATCGCTCGCGCCTTCCGCTTCCAGCTCGATGCCGCGCCCGCCCCATTCCCTCAACCAACGTTCGAGCCGCGCGGCAATCGCCTTTTCGTCCGCCTCTGTCCCGTGCTGTGACATGATGTAGGCAGCCGTTCCGGCCACCATCGCTGAGTCGCCTTCGAGCCGCCGCAGCAGCAGCGAACTGATCGCTTCCGAATAATGCGCGCGCGTCAGTTCGCCGAGCAGCATCGAATATTGACCATTGCTTGTTCCCGCGAGGGCTTCTTCGATGAGCGGCAGCGCTTCCGCTTCATGCTGCTTGGCGAAGTAGCCGAGCAAACTGCCTTTTGCGTCAGCCGACCATTTCGTTCCCCACTCGCGATAGAGCGCCATCAATTCGCCGTAGATAGACTGCGTGGCGTAACGGGCGATGAGCCGCGTTTTATGTTGTAACCGGGTGATGTCGAAGTTTTGTTTGAGCGCGGCTAACCGTTTAATCTGTTCGAGTAGGTCGGCATCCGCCTCTGGCAACTCTCTGTCTTCGAGCGCGCCCAGCACGTCGAAATCGGTGAGCGATTCGGGATCGCGTATTTCGGCGACGACGAACGCGCGCGCCTCTTCCGGCGCTAACTCAATAATGCGCCGCAGCGCCGTAGCCCTCTGATTCTGTGTGTTGTTGCCGCGACTCGCCGCCAATCGTTTTAGCGACGGTAGCAGCGAGGAATCTTTCAACTGTTCCCAGTAAACCCGCAGCAAATACTCTTGATCGAACGGATGCAACGAGTCGAAGTTCTTCAGCAGCGCCTCTCTGACGCGGGCGCGGGTCTCGGACGCCAATGCCGTGTCTTTCGGCATGTGCGCGAGCAGCGTCATCGCCGTCGTCGTCAGGCTCTTGCCGGTCCTCGCGGGCAGGCTCAAAGCGACCTCGCGCACATAGGCCTGCTCAATCGCCGAAGGCGGCTGAGACATTCCCACGCCCGAGACCAACGCGGCGCGAGAAACGGGCGCGCCGGATGCCTCTCGTTCCTGCATCTGCCGAAGGCGCGTTAAAGTGCGGATCAGTTGGTGTGACACGCCGCTCAACGGATCACGCAACGCCGACTCTAAGGATTTGTAAAACGATAAGTTGGTCATTTCCGCCATAGTACAATTAAGGGGCTATGGCAGAACCGAGACAAAGAACTATTCACGTTTGTACCTGTCTGGAATGTATAGGGCATCGAACCGGGGAAACGACCAAGTTACACGCCAGCATCAATCGTGTGCTGGCAGCGCTGGGTGAAAAGAGTCGCCGGTGCTTTGTCGGACTCCTAGCTGCCCAGCACGGACACGGTGGCGTGCGACATCTGGCGCGAGTGACAGGCTTGAGTCGCACGACCATCTTGCGCGGGCGACGCGAAATAGAACAAACCGCGCCAGCCTCCAACAGGCGAGTGCGTGCCGCTGGTGGCGGCGGCACGCAGCTTGAAAAAAAGAGCCGGAGTTGCTCGCCGCACTTGCCGGGTTGCTGCGCGATACCACGGCAGGTGATCCCGTCAGTGGCTTGAAGTGGACACATAAGTCGCTGCGCGCCATCGGGCGTGAGCTGGCGCAGCAGGGCTACCCGATCAGCGCCCCGAGCGTGGCGCGGTTGCTGCGCGAGCGCGGCTATGCGCTGCGGGTGAACCGCAAGAAACTGGCGGGCCAGCAGTCGCTTGGACGCGGCGGAACAGTTTCTTTACATCGCCAAGATGCGGGCAGCGTTCCTGAGACGGCAACGCCCCGTGATCAGCGTGGAGACGAAGAAACGCGAGTTGATCGGCTGCTTTCGGCAAGCTGGGCAGCAGTGGCGACGGGCCCGGCACGAGGTCTTGATCTACGACTTTCGCAGCACGGCGCGTGGGGTGGCAATCCCTTATGGGATTTATGATGTCGGACGCAATCACGGCTTTGTGGTGATCGGTGTTTCGCACGACACCGCAGAATTTGCGGTCGCCGCGATCCGCTCAGGGTGGGTTCATAGTGGTCGCACAGCTTACACGAGCGCGACGGAGTTGTTGATTGAGGCTGATTGCGGCGGCTCGAACGGCAACCGTTGCCATGCGTGGAAAGCGCGGCTGCAAGAGTTCGCCGACGAGTTTGCTTTGACAATCACCGTGACCCACTATCCGACGGGAGCGTCGAAGTGGAATCCGGTCGAACACCGCTGCTTCAATTTGATGAGCGGCAACTGGGCGGGGCAACCGTTGGAGAGTTATGAAACGATGCTCAAGCATCTTCGGGCGACCAAGTCCACGAGCGGCTTTCGCTGTCAGGCCCGATTGGACAAAAGAGCCTACGCCACAGGTCTTAAGATTTCGCCAGAAGAAGTGGCGAAACTCTGCCTTGAGAAACATAAA
>JALZKK010000177.1 GCA_030859285.1 Acidobacteriota bacterium
CTGTCGCGCTTAATCCAAGAGGCGTCGGGTGAGCGCTTAGCTTTGTTCGGCAGCGTAAAGAGCGTAGAAGAATCAAAACATAATCCTGTCCTGTCTTGCTCTGCCCATCGGATTAGTTGATAAATAATTTTGCCGTTGCGCCAGCCTGTTTTTGTTCCGGTGGGGGGCATGAGGATCAGTTCTCCTTCGGCGGTGAGTTCGATCCGCAGATCACGATTGTCGCGGCACAGAAGCTCGAACTGCTCTTCAGTCAACCCGATGGATTTGATGTTGAGTGTCAATGCCTGTGAGACATCTGGCTCGACCGTGAGAGTTTGTTGTGACATAACTACCTCCTGCGAGCGATTCTAATCCCGAACTTTCTGTCCCGCAATCCTGCCCTAAGATCGGCTTCGACAAACATTTCCCGCGTGTGCTAACTTCTCACACGGTTTTCCACTCCGCCTGCAAGTTGTTCTCCTGATATGCGACGCGCCATTTATCCCGGCTCATTTGATCCCGTGACGAACGGCCACCTCGACATTATCGAGCGTGGGTGCAAGCTGTTCGACGAGATCATCATTGCGGTCGTCGTCAACCCGGAAAAGCGCCCGCTCTTCTCGCTCGAAGAACGGCGCGAGATTCTGACAGAAGTGTTGGCCGGGATTAACTCCGGCAATTGTCGGATTCAGGTGGATCAGTTCCAGGGATTATTGGTGAAGTATGCCGTCGAGCAGCAGGCCGACGCTGTGGTGCGCGGCATTCGCGCCTTCTCGGATTACGAGTACGAATTGCAGATGGCTTTGATGAACCGCCGCATGGAGCCGCGCATCGAGACGGTTTTTATGATGCCCGCCGAGGCATACTCCTACGTCAGTTCGCGGCTCGTCAAGGAAGTCTTCCAACTCGGCGGCCAGATCACTGGATTGGTCCCTTCGTTGGTAGAAGAGCGGATGAAACAGAAATTGCGCTCCGGCTAAATCGAAATTTACAACATTAGGGCATTAAGAAAAATGGACAGGATTAACAGGATGTACAGGAAAAGGACGATGGATGTGCGCTTGATGATGTTTCTTTCATCCTGTGCATCCTGTTAATCCTGTCCTCTTCTTTCGTGGCCTGATTTAGTTGCGAGAACACATGACGACTCACGCTAAAAGTAAAACTTTTCCCGTCTCCGAAGCCGTCGGGAGGATGCGACCGTCTTCGACGCTCGGCGCGATGCAGAAGGCTGTGGAGTTGCGCGCGGCGGGCGTCGATGTCGTCGATGTCGGCCCCGGCGAGCCGGACTTCGACACGCCGGAGCATATCAAGCAGGCCGCCGCCGAAGCGATGCGCGAAGGCCAAACGAAATACACGCCGACGGGCGGCACACGCGCGTTGCAGGAAGCGATCATCAATTATTACGCGCGAGAATTCAGCGCGCATTACGATCTGCCGGAAGTGATGGCGACGGCAGGCGGGAAGCAGGCGATCTTCAATGCAATTCTGGCGCTCGTGAATCCCGGCGATGAAGTCCTGCTTCCGAAACCTTATTGGGTCTCGTTCCCGGAAATGGTGACGTTCGCGGGCGCGAGGCCGGTTTATATTGAGACGGAAGAGACCGGATTCAAGCTCACCGCCGAACAGGTCAAGCGCGCGATCACGCCGCAGACTAAACTGATTATTATTAACTCGCCCTCGAACCCTTCAGGGCGCGTGATCCCGCCCGCCGAATTTCAGAAGATTCTCGAAGTCGTCGCCACGCGCGGCATCTATGCGATTTCGGATGAGTGTTATTTGCGCTTCGTCTATCCGCCCGCCGAAGTGTTCACGGCGGCGACGCTTGCGCCGGAGTTGCGCGCGCATCTGTGCATCGCCGGCTCGTTCTCGAAGACTTACGCGATGACGGGCTGGCGCATGGGCTACGCGCTCGCGCCCGCCGATTGGATCAAGGCAATGCTCAAATTGCAAAGCCATTCGACGAGCAATCCGACTTCGATCTCGCAAGCCGCCGCCGCCGCTGCATTCAACAGCGAACAGAGTTGCGTCGCGGAGATGCTCGCGGAGTATGCCAAGCGGCGCGCGTGGCTGGTCAAGGCGTTGGCCGAAGTGCCGGGCTTTCGTTGCTTCCTACCCGAAGGCGCGTTCTACGCCTTCCCGGACGTGCGCGGATGCTTGCGTGGTGATGTGAAAACATCCGGCGACTTCGCCGAGAAACTTTTGCAGGACGCGCAAACCGTCGTCACCGACGGCGCAGGCTTCGGCGCGGACGGTTTCATTCGCATCTCTTACGCTACTTCGCTCGAACGTTTACAAGAAGGAGTCAGACGCATCCGGCAAGTGGCCGAACAGTGCGCTTCGTGAAAAAGGCAGGAGCAAAAATGGACGATGGATGAGGCTCAAACCCTCATCCATCGTCCATCGTTTTTGGTCTATCGTCTCGCTTTAGTAGATGTTGAAGTTGTAAGCGACGGTGACGTACTGTGAAACTTTACGTCCGTCTTTTTCCGCCGGAGTGAATTTGATCAACCGCGCCGCAGCGATGGCTTTCTCGGTCAGGCCATCGGGCAGCCGCTTCATCGGTTGAATGTTCGTCACCTGCCCCGATGAAGACAACACCATTCGCAGCACGACCTCGCCCGTGATGTTATTCTTGCGCGCTTCTTCAGTGAAGGTCGGCTCCGGTTTAGAAATAATCTGCGCCTTGCGCGTCACGTCTCTAGGGCTGAAGGTGCGAGCGTAGTCTGTGCCGCCGCCACCGCCGCCGGGGCCGCCGCCGCCGTCACGACGGTCGCCGCCGCCGGTGTTGCCGCCTCTGCCGGGGCCGACACCACCGCCTTCGCCGGGGCCGACGCCGCCGCCAGTGCCTTCGCCGATGCCGTTACCCGTGCCGGGGCCGGAACTGGTCTCGGTTGACTTCGACTTCGGATCGCCATAAGGCAGGGGACGCGGATCGGGCGGGAACAACAACGGATCGGCCACAATCGACGCCGGGACTGCGAGAGTCGGATTCTTGATCGTGGGCGGACGCGGATCGGGCGCTCTGATCTGAGGGACTTCGAGCGAAGCGACCGGAAGTTTGCCAGCCGACGCCGGCTTCTGCTCTTGGCGTCCGCCGCCGCCGCCGCCGCCCGGCTTTTCCTGTTTCGGCTTGGAGCCGCCACCCTTACCTTTGTTCATTCCGGCTGTTCCGGGATCGGGCGTCGGCTGCTCTTTTGGCACTTCCGTTACCATCCCCTGAAACTCAAGGTCTTCGCGGATCGCGCTGGCAACTTCTTCGTCACCCGTGCGGCTCCAACGCTCGTAAGCGATGATCGAGCCGACCAACGTCAGGATCACGACGAACGCGGTGATCATGCCGGTCGCGACGTTCGGCTGCGAAACGGCGCGGCGGGCCGCGCTGCCGTAAGCCGTCGCGCCGCGTTTCGTGACGCCCCACGGATCGCGCTTGAACTCCGGCCAAGTGAGTTCCGCATCATGGCCGACCTCTTTGACCTCACGCAGCAAGCGGCGCGTTAAGCCTTCCTCATTAACGAAGGTCAGATGAAACTCTCCGCGCTCATGGGCGCTCGCGGGAACTTCGCTCATGCCTACCGTAGAGGCCGTCTCGGCTTCGCCCGCCGTCGATGCGCCATTACCGGCGTTGAACATTCCTGCCGCCGTGCTTGCCGGAGCCGGCTCATTCTCGATCAAGAAAGCGGAAGCTCCTTCGCCCGCCGTGACGGGCGCGCCAGCCTCGACCGCCTCGACCGAAGACGGGTGATGGCCGTTCGAGAGCGGCGTGCCATCAACAGGGCAGAAGCTAAACTGCTCGGCTACTTCTTCCTGACATGTCGGACATCTCTTCATCTCTTTACCCCTAAAGAAGCGGAGCCTGACGGCTTCCCTCTTTTGCCGTCGCAAATTTTCATCCGCGACTCTCTGAAATTTTGTTTTTTCAACCCGAAGTGTCGCCCAGCCGCATTATACAATAAACTATCGTGGTCATGCCTTCTGGGGAGAAAATAGACTTTCCCTGTGAACCCTTTTTGAACCGTCATTTTGACGCGCAAGGGCGACTACAAGGTTGGCTCAAGATTGCAACTTCCCACAGTTTTTCCGTCACGCCCGCCGGTTGACGCTCCCGGCAGCGCCAACTAAACTGCGCTGGCGGCAACTCCCCGAACCGCCCTTCAGCATCCAAAGGCCGCGCTTTGTTAATCGCAAGCTCCGGTCATCACTGAAAACGGCACTTGAGTTTTCCGTATCACATGAGATCACTCTCACATTTATACGCAAAGATGTTCAATAAATTTGCCTGCCGCGTCATTGTTTTCTCGCTCTTGTTTTGCACTGCCGCCGCGCCCTTCGCTGCCGCCGCACAGAATATCGGCGCGCCGCAGCGCGAACAACTCTTGAATGGGCTGCCAATCATTTTCCTGCCGCAGCCCGGCGATCCTTCCGTGCTGCTCAAACTCAGAATCAACAGCGGCGCGGCCTTCGACCTCGCGGGCAAAGAAGGCATGATGCAGATTTTGAGCGCGGCGTTGTTCCCCGATCCGACGACGCGCCAATACGTCGCAGAGGAATTAGGCGGGCGGCTGGACGTGACGACGACTTACGACACCATCGACATCACGCTCGCCGGGAAGGCGACGGAGTTTGAGCGGCTGGTCGGGCTGCTCCGCAACGCCGTCGTTAATCTGCGCCTCGCGGAGGCGGAGATCGCGCGGCTGCGTGAAGAACAAATCAAGCGCGCAGAGGATTTGAGCCAACAGCCCGCGCAGATCGCAGATCGCGCCGCCGTCTCGCGGCTCTACGGCGCGCATCCTTACGGGCGTCTGCTCACGGGGACGCCGGAGACGCTTGCACGCTTCGAGCGCGCCGATCTGCTGCTGGCGCGCGACCGTTTCATCCACCCGAATAATTCAACGCTCGTTTTGATCGGCGGCGTCGAACGCTCGCGGGCCATGCGCGCTTTCCGCCAATTTCTCGGCGCGTGGCGCAAGAGCGACGCGATTGTTCCGGCCAGTTTCCGCCAACCCGAAGCACCCGGAGCGCGCACGCTGCTCGTCAATCAACCGGGCGCAGAGACGGTGGAAGTCCGCCTTGCCCTGCGCGGATTGTCGAGAGCCGACCGCGATCTCGCCGCTGCCCGGCTGCTGGCCTCAATTGTCCAAAATCGCTGGCACGCCGCGCTCAATGCCGCTCCGCCGCTCACGGTCAACGTGCGCCACGACGCACATACGCTCTCCGGCCTCTTTCTGTTGAGCGCGGCTGTTCCCGGCAACGCCGCCGCCAGAGCCGTCGAAGCGGCGCAAGGAATTTTGCCAGTGCTCGCCGCCGCGCCCGTCACCTCCGCCGAATTAGAGAAGGCGAAGGCAGCGGCGTTAGCTCACATCAACACGCGCAAGTCTCAGAACTTCACAGAATTTCTCGCCGATCAATGGCTCGACGCCGCGACTTACGGCCTGCCCGCAAATCACGACGAGGCGCAGGCCATCAACTCCGTCACACCGGCTGATGTGCAGCGCGTGGCAACGCGGCTTTTCCAAAACGCGCCGATGGCGAGTGTCGTCGTCGGCGACGCCGCACAGCTTCGTGATTCACTGGCGAAATTAGCGAACGGCTTTGAAACCCCAGACGCCAAACCTGCTGCTCCGCCCGCCCCAACTTCATCGGCCTTGCCGATCAAGCGACCATAGCCGGAACCATTTCACGCAAAGACACAAAGGGCGCAAAGAGGAGGCGAGTTGTTCTTTGCGCCCTTTGCGTCTTTGCGTGAAACTTTCTTCTCCTTGATACTCTGCAATGAATGACGCCCACCAACTCTACAGAGATCGAGAGACAGCAAGAACACGCCCGCCGCGTGCGGCAGATGTTCGCGGGGATTGCCGGGCGTTACGATCTCTTGAATCACTTGCTCTCCGGCAATATCGACCGCCGCTGGCGACGCATCGTCGCTCGCCGCTTGCGCCCGTTGTTGACCGCAGGCGTGCAGGCGCTTGATGTCGCGTGCGGCACGGGCGATCTCTCGCTCGCTCTTCAAGAAGCGGGTGCGGCCCGGATCACCGGCCTCGATTTTTGTCGCCCGATGCTTGAGATCGCCGCTCACAAAACATCGCACGATGATGCGCCACGCATTCCCTTCATCGAAGGCGACGCGCTCAACTTGCCCTTCGCCGACGGCCTCTTTGATGTCGTCACTATCGCCTTCGGCCTCCGTAATCTTGCCGATGTGGAGCGGGGCTTGCGCGAGTTGCACCGTGTCACCAAGCCCGGCGGCACGCTCGGCATTCTTGAGTTCTCGCACCCGGTCGTGCCGGGCTTCAACGCCCTGTTCCAATTTTATTTCGCGTGCGTGCTGCCGAAGATCGGCGGCGCGATCAGCGGCTCGCGCGGCGCATATGAATATCTCGCCAAATCCGTCGCGCCCTTCCCCGATCAGAAACGTCTGGCCGACATGATGCGCGCGGTTGGCTTCGAGCAAGTCGCATATCAAAACCTGACCGGCGGCATCGCGGCTTTTCACACGGGAAGGCGGCTTGCTGGGAGCGCGGGCATCCTTGCCCGCAAGCTCACCGCAGGCGAGCTAACGAACAAGCGCGGGTAGTGGAGAAAAGAGGTGGGATAGGGGATAATCCAAGTCTATGGTCACTATCACCCTCAAATGCCCCCACTGTGGAAGCGAAAAGTTAGTGCGTGATGGTTTCACGCCGAATAGGAAACAGCGCTACTGGTGTCACAACTGCAATCGTAGCAGTCGCGACAACCCACAACCACAAGGCTATAGCGAAGCGGAAAAAGAACAAATCCTTGCCGCCTATGAAGAGCGCTCTTCGCTG
>JALZKK010000188.1 GCA_030859285.1 Acidobacteriota bacterium
CTGCATAGACAGCGAGGACGATCAAAGACAGCAGACTCATGCACATGAGCGACAGAGCGATGGGCCGTCGAAGATGTTTCATGGTGCTGCTTAAAAAAGTAATGCGTGAATACTTGTCTTTATTCAGTACTCAGCACTTCATCATAGCTATGATCCGCCCGTGACAACTCGGCGGCGAGAGTGATCGCCGCCACCATGCTCGAATGTTCGGCGATGCCTTTGCCCGCGATGTCGAAGGCCGTGCCGTGATCGACGGACGTGCGAATGAAGGGCAGGCCAAGCGTGACGTTGACGGCTTCGCCGAACGAGAGGCACTTGACGGGGATCATCGCCTGATCGTGGTAGCACGAAACGACGGCGTCGAACTCGCCGCGCGACGCGCGCAAGAATACGGTGTCCGCCGAATACGGCCCGCTCACGTCGATGCGGTCGCGCTCGCGGCACGCCTCGACTGCCGGCATGATCTCCGCCGACTCTTCGACGCCGAACAGCCCGCCCTCCCCGCCGTGCGGGTTCAAGGCCGCCACAGCAAGGCGCGGCGCGCCATCGTCTCTCCCGACGCCCCAACGCCGCAACTCGCGATCAGTCAGACGAATCACCCGTTCAAATCGCTCGCGCTTGACCAGACGGATCGCTTCGGCGAGCGGCACGTGTGTTGAGATCAAAACGATCCGCAAGTTGGCCGCGACGAAGGCCATCGCGCACTCGTCTGCGCCCGTCAAGTGCGCCAAGAACTCGGTGTGGCCGGGAAAACTGTAGCCGCCGAGAAACAACGCGCGTTTATTGATCGGCGCGGTCGAGATGGCATCAAGCTGGCCGGCGGCACACAGTTCAACCGCTGCTTCGATGTACTCGCCCGCCGCCCGGCCCGCCACGCCCGATTCGACGCCCGGCTCCACTGGTCCCCTCACGTTGTCGAGGTGAAAAATAACCGGGCCGTCCAAAATTTCCGGCAAGGTTTCGTCACGGCGCACGACTTCATAGCCGCACTGTAAATTGAGCGTCCGCGCTGTGTGGGCCAAGAGTTGCGCGTCGCCGACGATGACCGGCAGGCAACATTTAAGGACAGCCTCTTCCGCCACCGCCTTCAACACCACTTCCGGGCCGATGCCCGCCGGATCGCCCATCGTAATCCCGATCCGCGGGCGAACTTCCGGCGTACGGCCCGATGCGGAGACATGTGAGCGATGCAGGGTCTCGTTCATAAAGCAAGGATGACGGCGGAAGGCAGAAGGCGGAAGCGCGGACGAGGAGAGTGGGAAATGGGGTGGCGGTGAGATGAAACGGAAACTACTCGTCCTGTCTCTTCATCTCCCGTCGCCCTGTCTTCATTCATCCTTCATCCTTCCGCCTTCAGCCTTGCTCTTGTTCGCGGTCTTCGGCTTTGAACATGTACTTGATGTTATGTTTGAGCAAGAGGACATTCGGCGCGGACTTGCGGTTTACTTTGAGGGCCGCGCGGTCATACCACTCAATTGTGCCTTCGACCTCTTCGCCGTCCTGTAGCACGATGACCATCACAGTATGCGCGTCCATCTGTTTCTTGTAGTAGAAAATCTCGGCGCTCGTCTCGGTGGGCGGGACGCGCTTGCGTCCCTGCGCGGCGGCAGATTCGGCGGCAGATGTGCTGCTGCTGGAGCGATGCCCGCCGCTCGACGACGATCCACTACGCGACGACGATCCGCCGCGCGATGATGATTCATGACGCTCGCGCGTGTGCGATACATCGCGTCCTTTAACGTCGGCCAATGTCGGTCTGATTAGTTTGCGGTTCACCTTCTCACTTCCCTCCAACCGATCACTCGTGCTGGTTGACGCGGCACGCGCTCTGAAGAATGATCCCGGCCCGGTTCAGGGCGAGTCAGCCAAAGAAAAACAACGCGCGGGACAGCCTGTTCCCTTCACAGGCGGCGGTCTTTGCTAGACGAGAGACGGTTCTTAATCCGTAGTTGATTTAACGATCCTGTTAGGAATGCGCGACATGCTACACGAGCAAGCATGGTTTGGCAAGACAGGAGGCAGGAGCAGGCGGCAGACGGCAGGAGCAGGAAGCAGGAAACGCAAATTGGTCTTAGCTGCCTCCTGCCTCCTGCCCCTGCCTCCTGCCCTTTTCAGTCTGCTTTCTTGCGAATAAACGCCGGCACGTCTAAATCGTCGGAGCGTGTCGGGGCGATGATGGGTCGCGCGGGTAGTTCTTCATTCGTGCGCGGGATGTAGCGCGAGGGCGCAGCGGGGTGCGCGTTCGGGCTGGTGACTGCGCCGATGTCGGCGATGTCTTTGTCGAAGCCGGTAGCGATGACAGTGATCTTCATCTCGTCGCGCATCGATTCGTCGATCACTGCGCCGAAGATGATGTTGGCGTCTTCGTCTGCCGCTTCGCGGATGATCGTCGAGGCTTCGTTGACCTCGAAGAGCGTGAGATCGTTGCCGCCGGTGATGTTGATTAAGACGCCCTTCGCGCCGTTAATCGAGGCTTCTTCGAGGAGCGGCGACGAGATGGCTTCCTGCGTCGCGGTGATCGCGCGATTCTCGCCGCTGGCGCGGCCCGCGCCCATCAACGCCATGCCCATGCCGGCCATAATCGATTTCACGTCGGCGAAGTCCAGATTGATCAAGCCCGGTACGGTGATCAGATCGCTGATGCCCTGCACGGCTTGGCGCAATACGTCGTCAGCCAACTTGAAAGAGTCTTGCAGAGAGACGCTACGATCAACTGTGTGCAGCAGCCGCTCGTTCGGGATCGTGATCACGGTATCGACGCACTCGCGCAATTCAAGCAAGCCTAGTTCGGCCTGCCTCATGCGCCGCCGGCCCTCGAAGCTGAACGGCTTTGTCACGACGGCGACGGTCAGCGCGTTCAACTCGGTCGCGAGACTCGCGATAATCGGCGCGGCTCCCGTCCCTGTGCCGCCGCCCAAGCCCGTGGTGACGAATACCATGTCCGCGCCTTCAAGGGCTTCGATGATTTTCTCTGTGTCTTCGAGCGCGGCGTTACGCCCCATTTCAGGGTTTGCGCCCGCGCCGAGTCCCTTGGTCAACTTACTGCCGAGTTGAATCTTGATCGGCGCGCGTGAGCGTTTCAAGGCTTGCAAGTCGGTGTTAGCGACCAAGAACTCGATGCCTTCGATGCCGGCCTCGATCATGCGATTGACGGCATTGCCGCCGCCGCCGCCGACGCCGATCACTTTAATGCGCGCTCCGGTGACGGGCGGGTCATCAATGCGAATGCTAATGCCGCCCCCCGGCATGAAGCCATCCGTTGTCATCATTTATGATTCCTTCCTCTCACGAGACGCTGATGCTTCTCTTGAGGCGTATGCGGTTATTTTGTGCTAGACGCGCCTATGACACCTATATCTTGCGGACAATATCTTGTGCCGGCTGGCGCGGCAGCATACAACAACTTGTCAGAAAATACTACTAAAACGATTGCGAAATTTCGAGACCAGCGCAGAAAAACTTCCCGCGTTGCGTCCCTTCCCTGCCCCGCGCGCGTCGATGGCCTGCGCCCGCTGTGCGACTAAAGCTAATCCTGCGGCTGCGCTCCACGAAGGACTTTGAATATCTTCGACGAGGCCGCCGAAGCGATCCCGTTCGGGATAACCGATCCGCACCGGCGCATCGAAAACCTGCTCGGCGATTTCGGTCATGCCGCCCAACAACGCGCCGCCGCCGGTCAAGATAACGCCGCTCGAAAGCTGTCGCTCCCAACCCGATTCACGAATCTCGTCGGCGACGTGCATCAACACTTCTTCGGCGCGCGGCTGCAAGATGTCGCACAAGATTTGCCGCGAGAGCTGGCGTGTCTGCGTGCGCCCGACCGCCGGGACTTCGACCTGCTCGCCGCGCTCGATTTCATTTAACCCCCCGCTGTAAGCGCAGCCGCTCGTGCGCTTGATCCGTTCGGCTTCGGGAATCGGCGTCCGCAGTCCGAACGCGATGTCGTTTGTAAAATGCGAGCCGCCGAGCGCGAAGACCGCTGTGTGCTGCACCGCGCCGCGCTGGTAAATCACAAGGCCGGTCGTCTCCGCGCCGATGTCCACTAAAGCCGAACCGAATTCTTTGTCTTCATCCGTCAACGTCGCTTCGGCAGCGGCCAATTGTTCCAGCACCATGTCGGCGACGATCAGGCCGGCGCGATTGACGGCATTGATCGCGTTCTGCCGGGCCGTGACGGGACTCGTCACGATATGGACTTTGACGGCGAGGCGCGCGCCGATCATGCCGACCGGATCGTTGATGCCGTCTTGATCGTCAACGATGAACTCTTGCGGCAAGCGATCCACGATCTCGCGTCCCGCCGGGAGTTGGATCGCGCAAGCCGAATCAATGGCGCGGCGCACGTCCTCGCCCGTGATCTCGTGATCGCGGCCAGAGACGGCGACGATGGCTTGGCCGTTGAAGCCCATGATGTGCGAGCCGGCCAAGTTCATCGTCACTTCTTCGGCTTCGAGACCGCTCATCCGCTCGGCGGCTTCGACGGCGTGACGGATCGCTTCAACCGCTTCGACCGGCTTGACGATCACACCTTTCCGCAGACCGCGCGCTTCCGCCTCGCCGATGCCGACGATGTCGAGCATGCCGCCCGACTCGCCCGACTCGCCGATAATGCACGTCACCCGGCTCGTCCCGATGCTCAAGCCGACAGTGTGCAGTCCGCGTTTCGCCATGCGCCTCTCATCCTCCTCAGTTTGCGAGTAACCTCGACGATCAAAGTCCTCACCTCATCCGCTTTACCCACTGCGCCCGTTGCGTTTCGGACGCGACTCGTCGCCTTCGTCGCGTTGTCCCGCCGTGCGAATTTGACGCGGCGGATTGTTATTTTCTGTCACCGGCTTTTCCGCCTCGCGGTCGCGCGCGGCGCGGTCGCGCTGCATCGTCGCGCGATCCAGCCCGATCACGGCGCTCTTCCCGCGCGTCATGTCGAGATGCGTGATGTACGGCCCGTGCGGCTGCGAGCGTTGCGCGTCCAGTGTCGTCAGGGCGTTTCGCAGACGGGTCGTGTAATCCTCTCTGCCGAGCCGCACTTCCACTTCCGCATCGCCGCCGGCCAACTGCGCGCGCACGTCGCGCCAATCATCGAGATTTAATTCACTGACGCGCCGCGCGACGCCTTCCGACTCCAACTCGCGCAGCAGTTCTAAAAATTTCGTTACGCGGCGACGATTGTCCGCGCGCGCCGCATCCGTCTCAGCCGTCGCGTCCCAACCGCGCATGAAGAACGCGGGCAATTCGTCGTCCGGTGAAACCTGACTGACGAGTACGCCGTCGTCGTCAATCCACGCGAGCCGCCCGTTCGCGGCCCGCGCCACGACGCGCGGCACACGCTCAGAGACACGCACGCGCAAGCCCGACGGCAAAACGCGCGAGACCACAGCCGAACGAATCCACGGCTGCCGCTCCAATTCCGCGCTCAAAGCGTTCAAGTCTGCGTCCCACACCCCGCTCTGCGCTGCCGCTCGCCGCGCGAGCGATGCGAGATCATCTTTCGACGCGCGCGTTGCGCCGCTCACATCAACCGCGCGCACCGCGAAGAACGAAGAAGAAGCCGTTGTGCGATAGACCGAGAAGAAAACGACGCCCACGAGAACAGCCAACACTCCTTTAATTAAGAGCGGCGCGAGCGCGCGCCAGTTCACGCGCGCCGCTCCGCTTTTGGCCGCGCTGCTGCGATTCTGTCGTCGCACCGGACGCTGCTGCCCGCCGCTTTTTCCTTTCGCCGCTCCGCCCCGACCGGCGCGCGGGGTGACGACTTGTTCTTTCAACATGGCGGCTCGCTCCCTTCTTTCGCGCTCCCGGTTTCCCCCCTCGACGGTTCAACCCGCTCCGGCTGGCCCGCATTCACCGCTTCGTTCGACGACTGAGCACGACCTGTCTCAACCGCTTCGCCGCCTGCGCGCCACAATTCAACTTCATATTCCAACTCGATCCCGCGTTCGCGCCGGATACGCTCCCTGATTTCTTCGGCCAACGCCAGCGCGTCAGCCGCCCGCGCGCCTTCGCCTTCCGTCACGATGAAGTTGGCGTGAACGGGCGAGACGACCGCGCCGCCGCGCTTGGTCCCCTTCATCCCCATCTCGTCGATCATCTTCCCCGTACTCAAACCCGTCCCCGGCGGGTTCTTGAAGAAGCATCCGGCGGAGCGCGCGCCGTGCGGCTGCGAGTCCAGACGCTTCCGCTTCGCCTCTTCCATCCGCTCGCGGATCAATTCAGAATCATCAGGCCGCAAACAGAGCGTCGCGCCCAACAACAACTCGCCGTCTTGAAACGACGTGTGCCGGTAATCCCACTGCACTTCACTCCCCGGCACTTCCACCACGCACCCGCCCCGCGCGACGCGCACCGCTTCGACCACCGTTCCGATCTCATGTCCATATGCGCCCGCATTCATCCACAGCGCGCCGCCCACCGTTCCCGGTATCCCGCCCAAGCCTTCAATCCCAGCCAAGCCCCGCCGCGCCGCATCCACACACAGACGCGGCAATAAATAACCCGCGCTCACACGCACGCGCTCGCCTGCAAACTCCGCCACGCCCTTCACATCTTTCATGCACAGCACGACGTAGCGATGCGGATCGTCGTCGGCCAATACGTTGCTCCCCGCGCCAAGGACGCGCCAAGCGATCCCGGCTTCCGCCAACTCATGCACCAAAGCTGCCGCCCTCTCTTCCGTCTCCGGCAGCAACACCCAATCAATCGCCCCGCCCACACGCAAGCTCGTCAACTCCGCGAACCGCCGCCCACGCTCCGCGCGCACGCCCACCCGCGCCGCGATCTCTTCAACGAGTGCGTCGCGTTCTTGGAGGCTCAAGGTGTGTGGCGTTTCAGTCATCATTCTCAAGACTGCTTCATCGACTCAACCTGTCGCCGGGAGCGCGGGCATCCTTGCCCGCTGAGCGCTGTCAGGCGTGAAAACAACGTCACGGCTGAAATCAACCTTGAATTCTGTCGCGGCGCTTTCGCGTGCGGCGCACGCGGCGGGCAAGGATGCCCGCGCTCCCAGCCACGCGCCGACTTTTTCTTTAAGGCCGCGCACATACCATCAAACCAATCAATCCTTCTTTTCCAACTTTCCCAACAACTCTTCACCCACCCGATAAACATTCCCCGCGCCGAGCGTGATCACCATGTCGCCCGCGTGCGCTTCACTGAGCAAGGCTTTCAGCGCCGTCTCCAATCCGCCGACGTAAAGAGCATTCTTGTGGCCGTAACTCTTGATTGCTTCCGTCAACGTTTCGGCGCTCACGCCTTCAATCGGGTCCTCGCTCGCGGCGTAGATGTCTGTTACGAGCAACACGTCGGCGTTGTTGAACGAGCGCGCGAACTCGTCCATCTGATCGCGCGTGCGCGTGTAGCGGTGCGGTTGAAAGAGAACGACCACGCGCCGCCCCGCCGATCCGATCTTGGCCGCCGCGAGCGTCGCGCGTATCTCTGTCGGATGATGCCCATAATCATCGACGATTAACACGCCGCCCACCTCGCCTTTGAAATGAAAGCGCCGGTTGACGCCCGCATACTCGCCAAGCCCTCGCGCGATCACATCGAACGGCACTTCTAACTCGAAGCCGATGGCGATTGCCGCCAGAGAGTTATAGACGTTGTGCAAGCCCGGCACGCGCAAGCTGACATCGCCCATCACTTCATGCCCGCGCCAAACTGTGAACGACGAACCAAACGCTTGATCAAACTTGATACCATGCGCCGAGATGTCGGCTTGCGCGCTCAACCCGTAAGTGATCCTGCGCCGCTTGACGTGCGGGATCACGGCCTGCACATGCGGATCGTCGAGGCACAAAACTGCCGCGCCGTAGAACGGCACTTTGTTGACGAAGTTTATGAAGCAATCGCGCATGTCTTCCATGTCACGGTAATAATCCATATGCTCGCGATCAATATTCGTCACGACGGCAAACGTCGGCGTCAACATCAAAAACGAACGATCACTTTCATCAGCTTCAACGACCATCAGTTCGCTCTTGCCCAGCCGCGCGTTCGAGCCGAAAGCCCCGACCACACCGCCGACTACCACTGTCGGATCAAGTCCCGCCGCGCCCAACACTGTCCCCACCATCGAAGTCGTTGTCGTCTTCCCATGCGACCCGGCGACAGCCACCGTATTGCGCTTCAAGCGCATCAACTCCGCCAACATCTCCGCCCGCGCAATCACAGGGATCGAACGCACTTTCGCATCCAACACTTCCGGGTTATCGTCGCGCACGGCAGTTGATCTGACGACTACCTGCGCGTCGCCGACATTCTCAGCACGATGGCCTTCATAAAATTCGACGCCCAACTCTGCGAGCCGATCCGTCACACTCGAACGCTTCAAGTCCGAACCCGACACACGGAAGGCCAGATTGCACAGCACCTCGGCGATGCCGGACATGCCGATGCCCCCGATGCCGACGAGGTGGACGTGTTGAATGCGACGAAACATTTCAGAAGTAGTCAGTAGTCAGTTGTCAGTAGATCGCTGGCAGCGAATTCTGCTGACTGGCGGCTGGCTACTCTTTCAATAGCTTTTCAATCAAGGCCACAGTCTTGGCTGCGGCGTCCGGTTTTGCCAACTGCCGCGCGGCTTGTTCGCGCTTCGTAATTTCCTCCGAGTGATCAAGGAGCGTCTTTATTTCATTAGCGAGCGTCTCGCCCGTCAGATTCGTTTGCAAGATCATGCGGGCGGCTCCGGCCTCTTGGAGAACTTCGGCGTTGCGTTGCTGCTCTTGTTGGCCGGGCAGCGGGATCATGATCGCGGTGCGGCCTGCGGCCATCAACTCGAAACTCGTCGTCGCGCCGGCGCGCGAGATGATCACATCTGCTGACTCGAAGGCTGAAACCATGTCGTCGATGTACTCGCGCACATCTGCGCGGTCTGACCAGCCGGCTTGCGTGTAAGCATCGCGGATACGCTCGAAGTCGAGCTGGCCGGTCTGGTGCGTGATGAACAATTGTTCACGGTGCGCTGCCAAGTGCGGCAGAGCGTCAATCATCGCGTTGCTGACGGCGCGCGCGCCTTGCGACCCCCCGAAGAGAAGCAGCGAAAAGCGGGCCGGATCACGCCGTTTAGCCGGAATGTCAAAGAACTCACGCCGCACCGGATTGCCGGTCACGACGCCCTTGCCGGGAAAGTAAGGGAGCGTCGCGTCGAACGAGATCGCCGCCGCATCGACGAAGCGCGCGAGTTGGCGGTTCGTGAAGCCCGGCACGGCGTTCGATTCCATCACCACAGTTGGGATACGCGAGAGCGCCGCCGTCAACAACACCGGCCCCGTCACGTAACCGCCCGCGCCGATTACAACGTCGGGACGAAACTCTTTCAACAACCGTCGCGCTGCGAACAAACTTTTGGGCAGCAGATACAGCCCGTACAGCCGATCCTTCAAACCCATGTTCATCAGCCCCGCGCTTTCAATGAGCGACAATTCAAAACCCGCTTGGGGGACCAATCTACTCTCCAACCCGCGCGCCGTCCCGACAAATTTGACTGCCGCTTTCGGGTAGCGGCTCTTCAATTCTTTCGCCACCGCCAGCGCCGGATAAATATGTCCACCCGTCCCACCGGCGGCGAAGAGCGCGCGCATCGGCTTCCCTATCCCCGCCATTGCTCAGGCCGCCACACTCCCTGCGGCTGCACGACCGGCCCGCGCTCGCGCTTCGCCGGCGCGACCGGCGGCGCGGCTTGCCGTTGCCTCAGCCCGCCGCCCTCGTAGTCGCTGCCCTGCTGCGAGATGTTGAGCAACACGCCGACCGACAAGAGCGTTAAGAGCATTGACGAGCCGCCGTAAGAAATGAACGGCAACGGAATGCCCTTCGCCGGCACGAGCGACAGCACGACGCTGATATTAAAAAGAGCCTGCACCATGATGCTCGTCACAATCCCTAAACTGAGCAGCATTCCAAAACGATCCGGCGCGCGCAAAGCCGCACGCACTCCCCGCCACAGAAACAATCCGAAGATCGCGAGCAACGTTAGCGCGCCAACCAAGCCCAACTCTTCGCCGACGACCGCGAAGATGAAATCCGAATGCGCGAACGGCAGGAAAAACATTTTCTGCTTTCCTTCCGCAAACCCTAAGCCGTTGGTCCCGCCCGATCCGACTGCCAGCAGCGATTGCACCACTTGATAACCTGAGCCTTGCGGATCGGCCCACGGATCGAGGAACGCCATCATGCGCTTCATGCGCCACGGAAACATCGCGATCATTGCCACGATGCCGACGAGCGCGGCCCCGCCCATCAAACTCAAGTGCAGCATCCGCGCGCCCGCCGTGTAGAGCAAGACTAAACAGATCACACCGAGCATCATCGCGGTCCCCAGATCAGGCTCCAACGCGACCAACCCCGTCAGCAAGCCCGTCAGCAACAAGCACGGCGCGAAAGTTTTTAATAAATCATGCTCTTCGCCCGCCCGCCGTTCGAGAAAACGCGCGAGGAAGATCATCAACGACAGCTTCGCCAATTCCGACGGCTGAAACGACACGAAGCCGAGCCTGATCCAACGATGTGCCCCATTGATGCGCGGGAACGCGAACACCGCCACGAGCAGCAGCACTGTGACAGCTAACCCACCAGCAACGATCCAACGATGACGCAGCCATCCATAATCGACATGCATCATCAGAAACATTCCGACCAAACCGGCCACCGTCCAAAAGCCTTGCTTCAAAACGTATTGGTACTGGCTGCCGCCCTCCCGAAACGCGAGCGCCCCCGACGCGCTATAAACCATCACCACGCCAAACAGCGCCAACCCAGCCGCCGCGCCGAACAACCACTCATCGGTTTGCAGTTTCCTTGCCATCTTGCCATTTTTGATTTTTGATTTTTGATTTTTGATTGAACGTCAGGCATCTCAATCGACATCTTTCTTCAATCGCAAATCAAAAATCTAAAATCGCAAATTCCCCACCTCTTCTTTGAAGACTCGTCCACGATGCTCAAAGTTGTCGAACATATCGAAACTGGCGCACGCTGGCGCAAGCAGAACAATGTCGCCGGGCTGCGCGAGTGCTGCTGCGCGCCTGACCGCATCGCGCATGTCTGCGGCGCGGACGGTCGTCGGCGCGTGACTTTTCAATTCGCTCTCGATGCGTGCGGCGTCCTCGCCGAGCAGGACGAGGGCGCGCGCTTTCTTTTCAAGGAGTGCGGCGAGCGGCGCGTAAGGCACGTTCTTGCCGCGACCGCCGAGAATCAGGACGACTCCGCCGGGCGCATCAGCGAAGGCTTCGAGCGCCTTCAAAGTCGCGTCGACATTCGTCGCTTTCGAGTCGTTGTAAAATTCGACGCCGCCGATTTCCGCGACCAGTTCCAAGCGATGCTCGACCGGCTGGAATTGACGAACTGTTTCGCGCATCGCTTCCGGCGACGCGCCGCACGCGAGGCCAGCGGCTACCGCAGCCAACACGTTCTGGACGTTGTGCAGCCCACGCAACTTCATCTCATCGCGCCTGAGCAGCACGCGCTCGCCTTCGCGCGTGCGTGAGATGAGTTCGCGTGTCTCGCGCCGCAAGAACAAACCTTCATCCAACTCACGTTCAGTGCTGAAAAGAACAACATGCGCGCGCAAGCCCGCCGCCCATGAAGAGATAACGGAATCGTCAGCGTTTAAGATCGCCACGTCGCCCGGCTCTTGATTGCGAAAGATGCGATGCTTCGCCGCACCGTATTCGGTCAAAGTCTCGTAACGATCCATGTGATCCGGCATCAAGTTCAGCACGACCGCGACCGTCGGATGAAAATCCTTGATCGTTTCCAGTTGATAACTGGAAAGTTCCGCGACCGTCCATCCGTCTTCGTGCGAAGACTCGATCAGGGAAATCAACGGTGTCCCGATATTGCCGCCGACTTGCACAGGCAGTCCCGCGCCTTTCAATAACTCGCCGATCAAAGTCGTCGTCGTCGTCTTTCCGTTAGTTCCTGTGATCCCGAGGATGCGCCCCTGCAAGAAACGCGCGGCCAACTCGACCTCGCCGATCACTTCCGCGCCCGCGCGCTCGGCATAGCGCACCGGAATGCTCTGCGCCGGCACGCCCGGACTCAAGACCACCAACTCGATCTGATCTAACAACCACATCGGCGCTTCGTCCGGCACAAGTCCGACGCCTTCCGCTTTCAAAGCGCGTGCTTCATCCGTCCACTCGGCCAACGGCTTCTTGTCGTGCAGCGCGACCACCGCTCCCCGCTCCGCCAAGAAACGCGCCGCCGCCACGCCGCTGCGGGCCGCCCCGATCACCAAAACTTTTTTGCCCGCGACTTCCACTGCCCTTTAGCTCTCAGCCCATGAATCACAAAATCCGATCTCAAATCTCAAATTTGAAATCTCAAATCTGAGATTCCATACTTCAAACCTCAAACCCTCTCACCTCAATTTCAACGTCGAAAGACTCAGCAGCGCGAACAAAATCGCGAGGATCAGGAAGCGAAAGACAACCTTTGATTCTTTCCAGCCTTGCATCTCGAAGTGATGGTGCAGTGGCGTCATCTTGAATAAGCGGCGGCCTGTTCCGGTGCTGCGGCGCGTCATCTTGAAGAAGGAGACTTGCAGCATTACCGACAACGCTTCCATGACGAACACGCCGCCGACCAGCACGAGGATCAGTTCCTGCTTCGCCAGTACGCCAATCGTGCCAATCGCGCCGCCGATGGCGAGGCTGCCCACGTCGCCCATGAACACATCCGCCGGCGGCGCGTTGTACCAGAGGAAGCCGAGACTCGCACCGGCCATCGCGCCGCAAAAGACCGTCAGTTCTCCGACGCCGGGCCGATGCTCGATGAGGAGCGTCTGCGCCCAGCGCTCATCGCCACTCACGTAAGTGAAGGCCGTTAGCGCCACCATGGCAATGAAGGTGATGCTAATCGCCAAGCCATCCAGTCCGTCTGTCAGGTTCACGGCGTTCGAGACGCCGGTGAGAACTAGCAGGATGAACGGCAGATAAATCCACGGGCCGATCTGTGTGACGGCTTGAAAGTCTGTCGCCTTGACGAACGGGATACTTAGATTCCACTCGTAGCTGTTTGAAAAATAGAGCGCGGCCCACACGCCGAGGCCAATCAAAACCTGCGCTGCCAGTTTCTGCCGACCCGTCAGTCCGAGGCTCTGCTTTTTGGCGACCTTCGCATAGTCGTCGAGAAATCCGATCATGGCAAAGAGCGCAGTAGCGATGATGGCGATCCAGACGTACAGGCTCGACAAGCGCGCCCATAATAAGGTTGAGATCAAAACTGATCCGATGATCAGCACGCCGCCCATCGTCGGCGTGCCGCGCTTCGCCATGTGTGCTTGCGGCCCTTCCTCACGAATTTGCTGCCCGACATTCCACTCCTTGAGCGCCTTGATCACGCGCCCGCCGAAGAGCAGCGAAATTAAGAGCGCCGTCACCGTCGCGTAGGCCGTGCGGAATGTGACGTACTGAAAAACATTCAGCGATTTGACGAAGACCGACTCCGGAGCCTGCGGCGAGAGGCTGTGGAAAAGCCATTCGTAGAAGAGGTGATACAGCATGAGAATTCAGGAGTCAGAAGTCAGGAGCCAGAAGGGTCAGCTTGGAAGCGCGGGAGCTTTTCACTCTGGCTTCTGCATTCTGGATTCTGGCTTCTTTCCTTCGTCTTTCAACTCGAACTGTTCGCGTAGCGCGCGCACGATGATGTCGGTTCTGACGCCGCGCGAGCCTTTGATTAAGAGCAAGTCGCCGGCGCGGATGGCTGCGGGCAGTGCGGCGGCAGCTTCTTCGGACGACGAGAAAAACTGCGTCGCCGCCTGTGGCATTCCCCCTTCGATTGCGCCTTCGATCAGTTGTTGTGCGAAGCCGCGCACGCCCCACAGCACGTCCACGCCTTGCCGCCCGATCTCGCGTCCGACTTCGCGGTGCAGCGCCGCAGCGTCCGTCCCAAGTTCCAACATCTCGCCCGCGATGACTACCGTGCGCCGCCGCGCGCCCGCGTGTGGCAAGCCACAGACTTCACGGCCTTCGACAAGCGAGCGCGTCATACTCGTGAGCGAGCGCGGGTTTGAGTTGTACGAATCATCGATAACGGTGAAGCCTCCGGCGAATTCGAGCAACTCGCCGCGCATCTCGGAAGGCGCGGCGCAAGCGAGGGCTCCGGCGATCTCTTCAGGCCGCAACTCGAAACATGTTGCGACTGTCGCGGCGGCCAGCGCGTTCATCAGATTGTGCCGACCGGGCAGCGGTAACGACGCATCCGCTTCGCCGAGCGGTGTCCGCAAACGAAAGCGCGTCAGGCCAAGTTGCGCGTTGTCGATCTCAAGCGCTGTCACGTCTGCCGGTCTTTCGATTCCGAAAGTGAGTGTGCGCCCGTCGTGCTTGACGCGCATCGCGGCGACCAGTTCATCGTCGGCGTTTAAGATCGCCGTGCCGCCGGGCTGGAGTCCTTCGACGAGTTGGGCTTTCGCGGCGGCGATGTTCTCGATTGACTTCATGAACTCCAAATGCACCGGCGCGACTAGCAGTTCAACGCCGATGTCGGGCGCGGCGATCTCGCAGAGCCGTCTGATCTCGTTTGGCGTGGACATGCCCATCTCCAACACCGCTACATCGTAATCGCCGGGACTCGCCCCCGCCTCTGTCATTTGCAAGACGGAGAGCGGCAGCCCGATCTCGGTGTTGAAATTCTTCTTGCTCCGCAACACGCGGCGACCGGAATGATTCAAGATGTGTGCCGTCAAATCCTTCGTCGTCGTCTTGCCCGCGCTGCCGGTGATCGCGACGACCGGACGCGCCCACTTTTGCAAAATGCTTTGCGCGATCATTTGTAGAGCTTCGATCACGTCATCGACGAGCAGCAGATGATTTCGATAATTTTCTAATGACGCATCACCTTCGACGCGCTCGCGACGCGCGATTGCGGCGACGGCTCCGCGCGTGAAGGCTTGGGGGATAAATTCGTGCGCGTCGTTCGCCGAAGCCGCGCCGGTAAAACCGTGCCGCGCGTAGTCAACCGGCGAGAGGGCGAAAAACAATTCGCCCTCCCCGGTTGTGCGCGAGTCGATTGAGAACCCGTTTATTTCGTTGTCAAAGAACTCTGCCGCATCGCCTGTCACGGCGACACGCATTAGTTGGATCGCTGTCCGTATGTTCACGCCGCTACGTCATCCTTCGCGCTGAGAAAATTTTCCTGACAGCGCGTATGTTCATCACCGGCGAGCGGCAGTTCGTGAACCTCTCCAACTTCCAAATTCTCCGCCTGCTCCGCCGGCACATCGCGCTCGATTATTTTCTGCGTGCTGCGACTCCGGCGCAAACGCTCGCGACAACCGACGACCCGACGCTTTAGTTCGTGATCCCGGCTGCCCTGCGAAGGTAATATCATGACATTCTCCGTCACGGACTTTTCAAACTGTCGTGCGATGGAAAACGGCTGATGCACAGATCGCCTGACCATCCATTTAGAGGCGGGATTTGTCCCGCCGGCTCAACTCGGGACGGCGGGACAAGTCCCGCCTCTAAACGGTGCTTGGTAAACTTCAGCCGCAATCGGCTCCGAAAATCGGAGCCCTCATCAATCGCTCCGGCCAAACTCGATGCGGACAGACTGTCCGGCGGCGATCTTCGCACCGGCTGCCGGCGTCTGCCGCAGGGCGTGGCCTTCGCCGTGCGCTTCCAATTCGAGGCCCAGTTGCGCGCAGACGCGCGCCACATCGCGCACGCTTTGGCCGCGCAAATTCGGCATCAACAGGGAACGCTCGCTCGCTGCGGCGAAGATCAACTCGCCGACTGCGCCCACGCGCTGCGGTTGATGCACAACCGCAAAACTCGTCTCTTCAACTATCTCATCTGTCTGCGGCGCACGTTGTTGCCGTTGGCTCTCGCCCGACATCTCCGCGAGCGGTGCGCGCTCATCATGTCGTTCGGCGATCTCTTCACGCACGGGCGGCACGGCGTCTCTGAACTCGGTGTCGGGCTGCACGTTCAAGTAAGGCAGCACCGTCTCGGCGATGTCGCGGAAGATGGGCGCAGCCACCTCGCCGCCGTGATACGCGCCGATTGGCTCGTCGATGGCGACCGCGATCACGACCGCCGGGCGCTCGACCGGCGCGAAGCCGACGAACGAGGCGACGTGTTTCGTCCGCGAATAACTCCGCGTCTTTGGATCGATCTTCTGCGCCGTGCCGGTCTTGCCCGCCGACGTGTAGCCGTCGGGCTGCGCGCGCTTGGCCGTTCCCTTGAGCGTCACGCTCTCCAACATCGGGCGCAGTGTCCGCGCCGTCTCCTCGCTGATCACGCGATGCGATTCAGGCTCCGTGCGTTTGATGACTTGTCCTTCCGCGTCACGAATCTCTTTGACGAGATGCGGCGCGACGCGCACACCGCCATTGGCAACTGCGGCGAAGGCCGCCGCCATCTGCATCGGCGTCACGCCGATCTCTTGGCCGATAGCGATGGAGCCGATGGAAGATTTCTGCCAGCGCGCGACGGGACGCAGCAAGCCGCTCGTCTCGCCCGCCAACTCGATCC
>JALZKK010000200.1 GCA_030859285.1 Acidobacteriota bacterium
GGATTGCAGATTGAAAAGTCAATCTTCTAATCCGCAATCCGAAATCCGCATTCCGCAATCGCTATGTCTTATTTAATTGACGGCAAGAACGTGATGGCACAGCGCGTCGGCTGGCACAAAGACAAGCCGGGCGCGCGTCGGCGGTTGATGAACGAATTGGCGCGGTTCGCGCGAGAGCGGGGCGTGAGCGTGTCGGTGGTGTTTGACGGCGCGCCTGATGAGCATTTCCCGGACGGCGCGAGCTACCTCGCGGGCGTGCGCGTGTTCTATGCGGCGCGCGGCTCGAACGCCGACGAGCGCATCAAAGCGATGGTCGAATCTTCGCGCCAGCGGCGCACGCTCATCGTCGTCACGTCAGATCGCGCGCTCACCGACTATATCCATCGCTGCGGCGTCCGCGAAGTCGTCCGCTCAGGAGACTTTCGCCGCCGCCTCGATAAAACGGCGAGCGCCGCGCCGGCCAATTCACCGCACGACGCAGCAGACGACAGGCCGCCACTGCCAAATGAAGAGACCGCACACTGGTTGCGCTACTTTGGGGTCGGGCCGGAAGACGAAGAGCCATGATGAATGATGAATGAAGACAAGATGACCTCTGGTTTTTATTCATCATTCATCATTCCGCATTCATCATTTCACTCTTTCGATGTCGAAGATCAAGCGTTGGCCGGCGAGGGGGTGGTTGGCGTCGAGGGTGACGTGGGTGCTGGTGACTTCGGTGATGGCGACGGGAATCTGGTTGCCGTCGGCGAGTTGCATGATGAGATTCATGCCGGGCTGCGGTTCGGTGTCGATGTTCATGCCGCTGCGTTCGATGGTGCGAACCAGCGCGTCAATGCGCTCGCCGTAGGCGTCATCTACATTGATCTCGACCGTCTTTTTGTCGCCGACGCTCATACCGGCGACGCCCTGATCAAAGCCGGGAATCACTTGCCCGGCCCCGACTTGAAACTCCAACGGCTCACCCTCTTCAGACGAATCGAAGACCTCGCCGTTCTCCAAACGCCCGGTGTAATGAACGCGCACAGTGTCGCCGTTCTTCGCTGGCTCTGGCATAATCTCTCCGTTTCAATGATATTGCTGGCAGGCTGCGAGCATCGCACAGTCGGCAGTGAAAATCCAGTGGTGTTAGTCGCCGAAAAATGCGGCACTGTGGCCTGTGAGCCGTGACTTTAAGTTGAAAGTTTTAGTCGATCAGCCTCAAGCCGAAATCCTCTAACCGGAGCAACAAATATGCGAACCTTGCTCGCGTGCGCGCTCGCGCTTTCTTTCTTAACGCCCGCCACCGGACAACAGCGGCAGCCGTCGCTGCCCGCACCGTCTCCGACCCCCGCGCCGGCGACCGCGCCCCAAGAGCCGCGCGTCCCGGCGGATGACGATGACGAGGTAGTGCGGATCACGACGAACCTCGTGCAGATCGACGCGGTGGTGGTCGATAAGAACGGCAGGCAAGTCACCGATCTGATCGCCGACGACTTTGAAATTTTTGAGGACGGGAAGCCGCAGCAGATCACTAATTTCAGTTACGTCTCGAACGAAGCGAAAGCGCCGGAAGAAGCGGCGCGGCCCAGCGCCGCACCCGCGGACAAAAACGCGCTGCCCGTGCCGCCCGCGCGCCTGCGGCCTGAACAGGTGCGTCGCACGATGGCGCTCGTCGTCGATGATCTCGGCCTCTCATTCGAGAGCGCGTATTTCACGCGCAACGCGCTCAAGAGATTCGTGGACGAGCAGATGCAGCCGAACGACCTCGTCGCGATCATTCGGACGGGTGCGGGCATCGGCGCGCTGCAACAGTTCACCTCTGACAAACGAATGCTGTACGCGGCCATCGAGCGCGTCAAATTCAACCTGAACGGGCGCGGCGGGGTCGGCATGTTTGCGCCGCTCGCGGGCAACTCGCAATTGGCCGGCGGGCAAGCAGGAGAAGAGGGGCGCGGCAACAATCGTGGCGAGACGGACGAAGACCGCGACATCGCCGCCGAACTGGACCAGTTCCGCGAAGAGATTTTCTCGGTTGGCACGCTCGGCGCAGTCAATTACGTCGTGCGCGGAATGCGCGAACTGCCGGGACGCAAATCCGTCGTCCTCTTCTCCGATGGCTTTGTTCTCTTCAGCCGTAACGATGGTCGGGTGGACAACACGCGCGTCCGGCAGGCGCTCAGGAATTTGACCGATCTGGCGAACCGCGCCTCCGTCGTCATCTATAGTTTGGACCCGCGCGGGCTGGTCTATACCGGCCTGACGGCGGCGGACGACACCTCTGGCTTCACTCCCGAACAACTTTCACGGCGCATCAGCGAGCGCAGTGATCGCTTATTCGAAACACAGAGCGGCCTGCGTTATCTCGCAGAGGAGACGGGTGGGTTTGCTGTCGTCAACTCGAACGATCTCAACAGAGGCGTGCGCCGCGTCCTCGAAGATCAGAAAGGCTACTACTTGATCGGCTACCGCCCGGCGGGCGAGACTTTTGATCGGCGGTATCACAAGTTTGGGGTGAAGGTAAAACGACCGGGCTTGAAAGTCCGCACGCGCACCGGCTTCTATGGCGTGACGGACGAGAACGCGCGGCCCGTGCGCCGCACGCGCGATGAGCAACTCTTGGCTGCCATCACGTCGCCATTCTCTGCGGGCAGTATTCCGGTGCGGCTGACCTCGCTCTTTGCGAGCGATGCGAAAAGCGGAACGTATATGCGTTCCCTCATGCACGTTGACGCGAGCAACTTGAAGTTTACGGAAGAGGCAGACGGCTGGCACAAAACAACGCTTGAAGTGCTGGGCATCGCCTTTGGCGACAATGGCAAAATCGTCGAACAAAACGGCGTGACGCACACGCTCAAGTTTCGCGGCAAGACTCACGATGATGTCCGCCGCAACGGTTTAGTTTTCAATTTCAACATCCCGATCAAGAAAGGCGGCGCATATCAACTGCGCGTCGCCGTCCGCGACGCGGCGAGCGAGCAGGTCGGTTCGGCCAGCCAATTCATTGAAGCGCCCGACCTCAAGAAAGATCGCCTCGCACTCTCCGGCCTCATCGTCAACGGCTTCGATCCGAGAGCGGCAACGCAGCCAGATGCAAAGGCCGCCGCGCCGTCGCCGCCGCATTCCGACTCGGACACCCCACCCGCCCCCAACTCGACGCGCGCGACAGCGGAGGATGAGCCGCCGTCCGAACAATTGGCCGGCCCCGCCGTCCGCCGCCTGCGCCGGTTCATGCACCTCGACTTCGCCTATTTGATCTACAACGCAAAGCTCGACAAAGCGACCCGCCTGCCGCAACTGACCGCGCAGACGCGACTCTTCCGCGACGGCCAGATCGTCTTTAATGGCAACGTCAATCCCATCGACATTCAACAGCAGCCAGACCTCAAACGCATCGGCGTCACCAGCCGCCTTCAACTCGGCTCGAACTTGTTGCCCGGCGAATACGTCCTGCAAGTCATCGTCATCGACCAACTCCGCGAAGGCAAACGCCGCACGATGACGCAGTGGATCGATTTCGAGATCGTCAAATAAGACAGTGACGAGTGACGAGTGACAAGTGACGAGATAAAGTCCTTGTCTGGCTTGTCACTCGTCACTCGTCACTTGTCACTATGCGAAGCATCATCGTCGGCACAGCCGGCCACATCGATCATGGGAAGACTTCGTTAGTGCGCGCCTTGACGGGCGTGGATGCAGATCGTTTGCCGGAAGAGAAGCGGCGCGGGATCACAATTGATCTCGGCTTCGCCGAGTTGGACTTGGGCGATGTGCGAATCGGGTTCGTGGACGTGCCGGGCCATGAGCGTTTCGTGAAGAACATGCTGGCCGGCGCGCATGGGCTAGACGCGGTCGCGCTTGTCGTCGCGGCGGATGAAGGCGTGATGCCGCAGACGCGCGAACATTTCGACATCACGCGCTTGCTCGGAGTCCAAGCCGGGCTGATCGTCGTCACCAAAATTGATACAGTCGATGACGAGTTGCTCGAACTCGTGCGGATGGATGTGTGTGAGTTAGTCGCCGGATCGTTTTTAGAAGATGCGCCGGTTGTCGCCGTCAGTTCACGGACGGGCGCGGGACTCGAAGAGTTGAAAAGCGAATTGCGTGCGTTGGTCGTGCGTGTGCCGGAGCGTGCCGGCGAGACGGTGGCGCGGTTGCCTGTGGATCGCGCCTTTACGATGCGCGGCTTCGGCGCGGTGGTGACAGGGACGTTAATCGCAGGCGAGATCAGGGAAGGCGATGAGTTGGAACTGCTGCCGGCGGGCGCGCGTGTGCGCGTGCGCGGCGTGCAGGTTCACGGGCGCGTAGTCGCGGCAGCGCACGCGGGGCAGCGCACGGCAATCAATCTCAGTGGGATCGAGACTGGACAGATCGAGCGCGGGATGACGCTGGCGCACGCCAATCGTCTGCAAGCCACGCAGATCATCGATGCACATGTGGACGTGCTGCCGTCCGCGCCGCGTCCGTTGCGTTCGCGCGCGCGCGCCCGCGTGCATCTCGGCGCGGCGGAAATTTTGGCGCGGGTGCAAGTCTTGGAAGAGGCGGGCGAGATCATGCCGGGAGCGGGTGGGTTAATTCAATTGCGTCTGGAATCTCCCATCATCGCGTTGCCTGACGAGCGTTTTATCATTCGCTCTTACTCGCCGCAACAGACAATCGCGGGCGGTCGCGTGTTAGACGCTCACGCCGTCAAGCGACGCGGACGCGAGCGGGTCGTCGCGCGTGACCGGCTGTCGCAGTTGTTGGCGGCGAGTCGCAGCGAGCGGGCGGCGCTCTTCATCGCAGCGGCGGGTGAGCGCGGTCTGCGGCATTCTGAATTGGCGGCGCGCACGGGCTGGCGCGATCACATCCTCGATGCCGCTTTGACCGAAGCGCGCGGGCGCGAGCAGATCATCGACGCGGACGGAGTTTACATCAGCCGCGAAAACTTCGCGGAGTTAGCACAAGCGGCGACTGAAGCAGTCGAAGCGCATCATCGCCGCGAACCGTTGGAGCGCGGTCTGCCGCGCGAGACGCTCCGCGAGCAGGTATTCGCGCACGCCGCGCCGGAAGTCTTCCGCGCCGTGTTGTCGCACGCCGAAGCGTCTGGGACACTTGTCTCCGAACGCGACATCGTGCGCGCAGGCCGTCATCAATTGTCGCTCTCCGGCGCAGACGCGCAACTCCGTGATCGCTTAGAGCAAATTTACTGCGAGTCCGCCCTCACCGCCCCGACCTTCGACGAAGCCTTAACCCGCGCGGCAGGCGGCGCGCCGCTCAACCGTGAACACGCCCGGAAAATCTTTCAACTGCTCCTCGACGCCGGCGCGCTCGTGCGTGTCTCTCCCGAACTTTACTTTCACCGCGAAGCAATCGATAAGTTGATCGGCAGCCTGCGCGAGTACGCCGCCCGCAATGCCGCCGACCGGCTGATCGATGTCGCCGCGTTCAAAGACTTGGCCGGAGTCTCGCGCAAATACGCGATTCCCTTGCTCGAATACTTCGACCGCGAACGCATCACCAGCCGCGCCGGAGACCGCCGCCTCGTTCTTTGAAAAACTGTCAGTTGTCCGTCGTCAGTTGTCCGTTGCTTTTGCGCTGCTCGATCTTGCGCCTTGAACTTTAGCCTTCAGCTTCTCGATCACGGACAGCGGACAGCCCAAGAAATTTTATTGCTTTCCGCGCCTGAGAGGGTTTAATCTACTGTTGTTGTAAAATCTCCTCGTGGCGGTTCGTCTTCTCGGCATTTAGACACACAAATAACGTACCGCGAGTTACCTTGATTGCGGCTATTTAGAAAAACAGGCTGGCGCGAATTGTTTAGAACAGCGACAGAATGCTTTGCAGTAGCAGCCGCGCCGCCTCGGCGATGGGATCGACGGCCTCGCTGCTCGTCGTCTCGGTCATCGATTTGCCGGTTGACATATCGCCCGATATGCCGGTTGACATATCGCCCGCCGAAGTTGCCGAAGGCGGCGGCGGAGGCGGCGTTTTGCCGGTTGACATATCACCTGCGTAAGCGGGGAGAGTAAAAGCGCAAGTCAGCACAGCCGCCGCGCAGAATTGGCGTAAGGTTTTCATGGTTTGCTCCTGAAAGGTGTAGCTGAAATTGTCATTAAAGTCGGTGTTAAGCGCCTGTGGCGGTGAAGCGCCGGCACATTCTGGACGCCCAAAGTGGTCTTCAACGTGGACGCATCTTTGACACTCACATGGTTAATAATGCGTCTTCTTTCATCCTGATGCAAATTTTCTTGCAACCACACGAAAGGGAATCCCTCACATGAACTTAGCAGAACAATTATTGCACGAAATTGACGATTCGACCCTCAGCCAAGAAGAGCAAGCGCGGCTTCGCTGCCGGCTCGCTAAAGAATTGGAAGAGTCGGGCGATTATGAGGCTGCACGCGACGCGATGGGCGAGTTATGGCAGCGCGTCGGCGAGCGTCCACAACTCGACGATTTAGATCGCCGGACGGCAGCCGAAGTTTTGTTGCGAGCCGGCTCTTTGACCGGATGGATCGGCAGCATTAGGCAACTCGCCGGCTCGCAAGAGACGGCAAAGAATTTAATTAGCGAGAGCTTGGCTATCTTTGAAACTGTACCAGATTCAGAGAAAGCGGCTGAGGCGCAAACTGACTTAGCATATTGCTATTGGCGGGAAGGTGCGCTTGACGAAGCGCGAATAATGTTGCGAGCAGCGCTGGATCGGCTGGTCGATGCAAACAGCGAGTTGAAGGCTGTAGCTTTGCTTCGTAGTGCGATTGTCGAGAAGGTTGCCACTCGGCTCAATGATGCCTTGAGAATCCACCATGAAGCTGCGCCGTTGTTTGAGGCAAGTAATAACAATGTACTTAAAGGAAAGTTTCATAATGAGTTTGGCACGGTCTTAAAAAATCTCGGCGCGGCGGAGCAGCGCCGAGATTATATTGACCGTGCGCTGATCGAATTTGCTGCGGCGAGTTTCTATTTCGAGCAGGCTGGACACACGCGCTATTGGGCTTACGTTGAGAACAACTTGGGAATGTTGTTTCTCACCGCCGGCAAGTTCGGCAAGGCGCATGAACATCTGGATCGGGCGCGGCGGCTGTTCGTCAGCTTGAAGGATGGCGGACAAGCCGCGCAGGTGGACGAGACGCGGGCGCGGGCGTTGTTGGCGGAAGGGCGTGTGGCGGAGGCGGAGGCGGTTGTTCGGGCGGCGGTGAGAGTTTTCGAGAAGGGCGATGAGCAGTCGTTGTTGGCTGAGGCGTTGACGACGCATGGCATTGCGCTGGCGCGGTTGGGACAATTCGCGGCGGCGCATTTGACGTTCACGCGCGCGCGCGAAGTGGCCGAGTTAGCCGGGGATCGTGAAGGCGCAGGACAAGCGGCGCTCGCAGCGCTCGAAGAACTGCGCGAACAACTTGCGCTCGCAGAAAACGTCGCTCTATACGAGCGCGCGGCTGACTGGCTGGCGCATTCGCAGCATCCGGGCATTCGCGAGCGTTTGATTCAATGTGCGTGCGAGGTGTTGCGACAGTTGAACGCGACCCGCCATGATGCTCCGGTCTCTGCCTCCGCCGCAATCGCTGAAGGGGCGGATGCTACTTTCGACTGGCAAGGCTTTTGTTTGAAAGACGAAGTGCTGCAACACGAGAGGCAATTGATCGAGCGCGCGTTGCGGGACGCGGACGGGAGCGTAACGCGGGCGGCGCAGTTGCTCGGATTCAAGCATCACCAGACCTTTATCGCGTTGCTCAACAATCG
>JALZKK010000211.1 GCA_030859285.1 Acidobacteriota bacterium
AGTTTGCCGGTGATGATGCGCGACACATCCATCAAATCTTCGATGAGTTGCTGTTGCGCCTGCGCGTTGCGCTCGATGGTGGCGAGCGCATTTTTCACTACGCTCGCGTCGAGTTGATTGACTTGCAGCATTCGCGCCCAGCCCAAGATCGCGGTCAGTGGCGTGCGGAGTTCGTGCGAGACGGTGGCGAGAAATTCATCTTTCAAGCGATTGGCCTGCTGCGCGTTCTCGCGTGCGGCCTGTTCGTTTAGCAAAAGCTGCTCGCGCTCTTCTTCGACGCGCTTGCGCTCAATCCCAAGCGCGATCCCCTTCGCCACCGATGCCATCGCCGCCAACGCTTCATCGGCCAGCGGGTGACGGGCAAACATTGCCATCACTCCCACCAACCGATCTTCGACGATCAAGGGATAACCGGCGAAGGCGACCATCCCTTCGCGCCGCGCCCATTCCTGATCGCTGACGCGCGGATCGCCGACCACTTCGTTGGTCAGATGAGGCTGGCGCTCTTGGGCAATGAGGCCGATCTTGAATTGGCCCACGGGGACGCGCGAATGCGGGCCGTCGCGATGCGTGTATATTCCGGCGCTGGCCTGCAACTCCAACATGTTCTCCGGTTCGTTGAGCGTCCAGATGCGGGCGAAGGCCGCGTCCATGTGGCGCACCATCGCTTCGGCGCAACGTTGCAAGATGTCCCGCAAACTATCACTGCGGGTTAGCGCTGTGCCAATACCCGCCGCCAGCAAGGCCATCTTCTCGCTCTCGATCAGAGCTTCCTCTGCCTGCTTGCGCTCGGTGATGTCGATGACCGAGCCGATGTAGCCGAGAAACTCGCCGGCGGGGCCGAAGCGCGGCGCGGCGGAATCAATCGTCCAAGCGTAGGAGCCGTCCTTGCACCGCAGACGGTATTCGAGCCGGAAGGCTTTGCGCTTCTCGTTGGCGGCGAGGAAGATTTTTTTGGCGGACTCGATGTCTTCGGGGTGCGTCGCGTCCAGCCAGCCGAAGCCGAGTCCGGTTTCCGGCGTCTGCCCGGTGAACTTGTACCAAGACTTGCTCAAGTAAGTGCAACTCGCGTCTGGCTCCGTCACCCAAATCATCACCGGCGCGTTGTCGGCCAAATTGCGGAACCGCTCTTCGGACTCGCGCAACTCTGCTTCAGCCTGAACCATCGCCGTGTTGTCGCGCATCAACTTCGACAGCCCGCGCAAATTGCCCGCTTCGTCCCGGATCGCCGTCATTACTCCGTCGGCCCAGAAGCGCGAGCCGTCTTTCCGCACGTGCCAGCGTTTATCGTCGGCGCGTCCGGTCTCGAGGGCCGTGCGTAATTCCTGCTCTGTTTTTCCGCCGGCGATGTCTTCCGGCGTGAAAATCCGGTGGAGCTTGTGGCCGATGACTTCTGCTTCTTTGTAACCGAGCAATCGCTCCGCGCCGAGATTCCAACTCGTGATGCGCCCCTCTGTGTCCATCATAAAAATGGCATAGTCGCGAACGCCTTCCACCAGCAAACGAAAACGCTCTTCCGACTGGCGCGAGGCGGCTTCATGCTCGCGCGACTCCAGCGTGCCTGCTTTGGCGCGGCGTGTCATGTCGTGCAGCGTCTGGCTGAGGTAAGAGATCACAATACCGAGCAGCACGAACAAACCCACCCGCACGCCGTCGCGCGGATCGCTGAAACCAATCTCGTTGTATGACGCGATGAAGAAAAACTTGCCCGCCAACGCGCTCAAAAATGTCGCCAGCAGTCCCGGTCCCAAACCGCCGTACCACGCGCTCGCCATCACCGCGAAGGTGAACAGCAATAACGGCGCTTGCTCTTGCAACGCCGGCCAGAGCAGCCATCTGATCGCCAACACCAACGCGACGGCCAACACCGCTACCAACCACCGCAGCCCACGGCTTGCCGTTTCACTCGCTTTGTCACTCTCGTCAGAACTATCGTTCATACTGGAGAAACTCTTCATGCTTGATCCCTCTACGGCAGACGCGCCCGACGCCTCCGGTGTCAGCGAAAGGGAAGTGAAGAACGACTGCCAACGGAAACTTGGGGGAAGTAATCTTTACAACAAAAGGAAATTTCACGCAAAGACGCAAAGGGCGCAAAGAGAAGCGTGGTGTTATGTAAGTTTGGCAGCTTGTTCGTTGAGCAGTTCCCATGCACGGCGCACGTGTTCTTCAGTCGTGCGAATGTTGCCGATGGCAAGGCGAAGTGTGAATTTGTCGTCAAGGCGCGTGTGCGAAAGGAATATCTCGCCGGTGGCGTTGGCAGCGTGCATGAGTTGTTCGTTCAAAGCGTCGAGCCGTGCCTCGCGTTCGTCGTCTGTCTCGCCGTCAACCGCCGGGCAAGCCCGGAAACAAACAAGACTCAAGGGAACAGGCGCGAGCCGTTCCCAATTGGGCGCGGCCTCGATCCATGAGGCGAAGAGACGCGCGAGGCGGCAATGTTCGCGAATGCGTGCGGCCAGTCCTTCGTGGCCGAAGTAACGGATGATCATCCAGAGTTTTAAGGCACGAAAGCGGCGGCCCAATTGAATGCCGTAGTCCGAGCCGCTACGGATCGTCTCGGCTTCGGGCGTCCGCAGATATTCGGGAACGAGCGAAAAGGCGCGGCGCAGCACGTCTATGCGGCGGCAATATAAGACCGAAAGATCGAATGGTGTGAAGAGCCACTTGTGCGGGTTGGTCGTCAGCGAGTCGGCGCGCTCGCTGCCGGCGATGATGTATTGCAACTCCGGCACGACGGCAGCCGAGCCAGCGTAAGCCGCATCGACGTGCAGCCACAGTTGATGACGCTCGCACACATCGGCAATCGCCGGCACGGGATCGATGCTCGAAGTGGAAGTCGTGCCGACAGTGGCGACGACGCAGAAAGGAAGATAGCCGGCAGCCTTGTCTTCATCAATCGCCCGTGCGAGCGCGCCGGCATCCATGCGAAACTCCGCATCTGCCGGAATTTTGCGGAGCGACTTTTGCCCGAGTCCGAGCGTGATAATCGCTTTTTCGATTGATGAATGCGCTTGTTCCGAAGCATAGACGCGCAGCAACGGCAAATCGTCCCTGCCGCTCATGCCCTCTTCGCGGATGCGTAAATCCAAACTCTCGCGTGCGGCGGCGATGGCGTGCAGGCTCGACACAGAAGCCGTGTCATAAATGAGGCCGTCGAATTCTCCGGGCAAATTCATCATCTGCCGCAACCACGAGAGCGCGACTTGTTCGAGTTCCGTCGCGGCGGGCGACGTGCGCCAGAGCAATGCTTTAACGTCGAAAGCCGCGCTTAACAATTCGCCGAAGATGCCGGGCGCAGATGTCTAAGTGGCGAAGTAAGCGAAGAAAGACGGATGGGACCAATGTGTGAGCGCGGGAACGATCAAGCGATCCACATCGGCGAGGATCGCTTCCATCGATTCGCCGTTGGCGGGCGGCGCGTCCGGCAATTGCTCGACCAGCGCGCCGGGCTTCACTTGAGAGAGGACGGGCAATTCCTCGATCCGCGTGAAGTAGTCGCTGATCCAATCGATGAGTTCGTGACCATAGCGGCGGAAGTCTTCCGCGTTCATGTCGCCGAGCGGCGGGGCGACGCCGCGTTGCTCGTCTGCTGTCTGTGACATGCCGCGTATCTTACAGACGAAACGGAGCGGCGTCACACTCCAGACTGAAGCTTTGTTCCGGAACAAAAAACCTTGCGGTTTTCTTTGCGCCCTTTGCGTCTTTGCGTGAGTTATTCCTGTCCGACAAAGGCCTCACGCAAAGACGCAAAGGCGCAAAGAGAGACTCTCGCTCAAGTCTTCGATTGAGAGTGCCAGCACTTCTTTTCAGGGACTACTGAATTGAATCGCATTCAGAAACGAAAGCCAATGCCGGCGCTGAATTGAAAATTGTGCCGCGTGTCGCTCAATTGAATGAAAGTCCCGGGCGTCAGCGTCGGCGGCGGGCCGGGATTAAGAAAGGGGAAATTAACCGTGCGCTCCCTGTAGCGAATGATTGTGTCCCCAATGTCGAAGCGCGTGACAATGCGGCGGGTCGGGTAGAACTCAAGCACGCCGCCGATGTCAGTCGCAAATTCCGTCCGCCCGCGAAACTCCGGCAGGACGGCTGTGAATGGTGAACCACTATTAGGATCGAGGGTGAAGCCGGTAAGCGAGCGACCGAAACGAACGAAGCCGGGGCGCGCTTTGCCGAAGACTCCGAAGCGCTCGAA
>JALZKK010000216.1 GCA_030859285.1 Acidobacteriota bacterium
GTAAGCGAATCGTTAAGAGTTCAAAGTTCAAGGTTCAAAGTTCAAAGTTGTAAACACGATTTGACTTTGAACTTTGAACCTTGAACTTTGAATTATCTTTCTAACTGGCGTGGGCGCATTGGCGGGTTGTCGTCTGGCGACGTGCGTTTGTCGCCGGTCTCGGCGAACATTTCTTTGATCGCGCCGATACTCGACAGCAGACCCGACGCTTCGACCGGCATGAAGACTACTTTCGAGTTATTGCCACGCGCCATCTCTTTGAGGCTTTCGATATAGCGCATCGAAAGTAAGTATTGCGCCGTCTCGGCTTGATCCTGCATCGCTTGGCTGATGCTTGTAATTGCTTCGGCCTCGGCTTCGGCGGCGCGCAGGCGGGCTTGAGCCGCGCCCTCGGCTTGCAGGATAGCCGACAACTTCTCGCCTTCGGAGCGTGTGACGGAGGCCTGCTTTTCGCCTTCAGCGCGCGTGATCGCGGCCTGCTTATCGCCTTCGGCTTGCAAGACGAGCGCGCGGCGATTGCGCTCGGCGGTCATCTGCTTCTCCATCGTCAGGCGCACGTCTTCGGGCGGCGTGATGTTCTTCACGTCCACGCGTGTCACCTTAACGCCCCACTTATCCGTCGCCTCGTCGAGAATCAAACGCAGTTTCGCGTTAATCTGATCGCGCGAAGAGAGCGTGTGATCCAAATCCATCTCGCCCATCACGGCGCGCATCCCTGTGATCGTCAACTGCACAAGGCCGCCGATCAGATCGTTGATTTCATAGACGGCTTTGACCGGATCGGTGACTTGCCAATAGACGACCGAATCGACATGGATCGTCACATTGTCGCGCGTGATAACGGGCTGCGGCGGCAGATCGATGTATTGCTCGCGCAGGTCGATGGAAGTGAGACCGGGACGGACATTGGTCCAGTACACGGCGCGCGGCCTATCAATGAACGGCACGATTACATTCAAGCCGTTGGTCGCCAGCCGGTTAAAACTACCGAGCCGCTCGATCAGCAACACGGTCGCCTGCGGCACGATCTTGATCGTCTTCGCCGCTACGACGAGCGCGAAGACTGCGATGAACAACAAGAACAAGGGAAAGATGATCTCCATGTTGGCCTCCGAAGTTTAGGAACAAAGCGCCGGCGCACTCACCGCCGATCTTGGTTTGTGTGTGTCAGACTATAACGAATTTCCGCCCTCGTTTGAAAGCTATATCTCTCAAGCATATTTTTTAGACAGGATTAACAGAATGGACAGAACGAATCAAAGAACATAAAAAGTAAGTCGGATCATGTGCGTCGTAGTTTCAGTCCGTCAATCCTGTTAATCCTGTCTAAATATTTTTCATAGATGCCGGCGATTGCCAACCGCCGAGCGCTGCTTCGACGACGCGCGCCGCCGCCAGCACGCGCGCCTCTTCATGCGCCCGCCCGATGATCTGCACGCCGATGGGCGGTCCTTCCGTTGAATGTCCGGCAGGCACGGCGACGACCGGCAAGCCGAAAACGTTGAAGGTCTGCGAATAACTGAACGCGCGAAACGCGCTGATCTCAACTGCACCGACCGGGATTTTCCGCGCGCCATGCGGAAACGCTGGCACGCTCCCTACCGGCGCGACGAGCAGCGGACGATCAAGCATCCACTCATCAAGCACGGCGCGCAGCCGGTCGCGCTCTGCCCAAGTGTCGAAGTAGCGTTCGAGCGCGTCAGTTGACATCTCGCTTGCGCGTTCGAGCAGCACGCGCACTAACGGCCCGGCTAACTCTTCCTGCCCGCGATACTCTTCGCGCAGCATCTGTCCGACTGCCCCCGTGAACAACCCGCCCCACAAATCCGGCCCGCGCCCGACGCCCGGCGGACACGCCTCTTCAACTCGCAGCCCAGCTTCAGCCAGCGCGTGAGCCGCCGCCATCACGGCCTGCCGTGTCTCTTCAGTCACGGGCGACACGCCGTCGTTTGTGTACCAAGCGACGCGCACATTCTTGAGCGATTCAACCTTGCTCTCCCCGCCTGCTTCGCTGCTTTGCAGTAACTCACCAGTTTCCGCTTGAGCCAACACTTGGTAAAGCAACGCGAGATCATCGACGCGCCGCGCCAATGGGCCAAAGTTCGCGCCGAGTGAGAATGGCCCAACGGTTGGCGGGCAATGTCCTCCCGTCGGAATGCTCCCGGCTGTCGGCTTCAACCCCACGACGCCGCAGCAATGCGCCGGGATGCGGATCGATCCGACCAAATCGCTCCCTAAGCTCGCGGGCGTCAAACACGCGCTGACTGCCGCCGCGCACCCGCCGCTCGATCCGCCCGGCGTGCGTGTCTGATCGTGCGGGTTCAGCGTCCGCCCGAAGATCGGATTCTCCGCCGAATAATCCAGCGCCATCTCCGAGACATTTGTCTTGCCAAAGATGATCGCGCCCGTCGCCCGCAACCGCGCCACCGCCGGAGCATCACGCTGCGGAACATTGTTCGCCCGCACGAGCGAGCCGCTCGTCGTTCGCACGCCCGCCACGTCAATCGTATCCTTGATCGTCACAGGCAGTCCGCACAGCGGCGGCAACTCCCTGCCTCGCATCAACAATTGTTCAGCCGTGCGCGCCTGCTCCACAACGTCCGGCGCAAAGGTCACGATGGCATTCAATTGCTGATTGATCTCTGCGGCGCGGCTCAAGTGCGCTTCCAATACTTCGACAGGCGAGACCTCACGCGCACGCATCAGCGCGATGAGTTGTGTGGCAGAGAGTGTGGTCAGTTCGTTTGACAGTTCAGCCCCCGATTACATCAGCGATATGTTCATCGATATGCGCCCTTTGTGTCTTCTGGTGGCGCATCTTCACGCTCATTTTAATCCTTCGTCCTTTAACAACTGCACAAACTTCTGCGCCGCCATGCCAAGCGTGCGGTCGTTGCGGTAGATGATGCCGACGGTGCGTTCCCATTCCGGCTCGATTAGTTGGACGACGGAAAGTTGGCCGCTACGCTGTTCGTCCAAGACGCTGGGACGCGGCACGATGGCGAGGCCGAAGCCGACTTCGACGGCGCGTTTAATCGTCTCGATATTGTCGAACTCGGCGACGCGGCGGATGGTAACACCGTGCGCGCGCAGAATGCGGTCGGTCGCGCGCCGGGTCGGGATGTCGCGCTCGAACAGCACGAAGTCTTGGTGGTCGAGATCGCTCGCGCGCAGCTTTTTATGTTTCGCAAGCGGGTGTTGGGGGGGGCAGATCAGGACGAGACGATCCCCGCCGATGGATACGACTTCCAAGCCACGCTTTTTTTCGGGGAACGCAACTAAACCGAGATCGACCGCACCTTCCAAGACTTCGCGCACGATGCGCGTCGTGCGTTGATATTCGAGATCGATCTTGGCTTCCGGATAGCGCGCCATGAAGCGCCGCACGGCGGGCGGTAGCTCATGCAGGCCGATGCTGTAGACAGTGGCGACGCGCACCGTGCCGCCGATCTTTCCGGTCAACGTCCGCATTCGCTCTTCCAAGTGCGCGTAAGCCGCGACGAGTATCTTGCTCTCTTCGTAAAATGCCGCGCCCGCTTCCGTCAGCCGCACCTCGCGCCGTCCGCGCACGCGCTCCAAGAGTTTGCGCCGGTACTTCTCTTCCAAGCCCCGCACTTGTTGGCTGACGGCTGACTGCGTGACGAAATTGATCTCCGCCGCTTGCGAGAAACTCTTGGTCTCGACGAGATCGCAAAAGATTTTCAGGGTCTCGATTTGCACGGCAACGATTATAAGTATTTCTCACAAAGCGGCGCAAGATTTTTCATTTTACCTTATATACCCACAAAGCTAGACTGTGTTTTCAGAATGGGATATGAACGGCATGAGTGTGGCGGGCAACTGTCGAGGATTGCTTTTCCGGCGCGGCTTCATATAATCGTGCGCGTTCCACAGCAATTCAGACAATTGGGCGCTCGTTGTCAGCGTTGATTCCTGCCGTTCATAAAAGACCGCCAGCGTCTGTCCCGGCGAAGGAGGGATTTCACTCAAGTTATGGCCGTGCGTTTAAGTAGAACATTCTTGCTCCGCAAGCTGCATCAATTGACCGGCATCATTCCGCTCGGCATCTTCCTGTTGGAACATTTTTATACCAACTCGAAAGCGATGACCGGGCCGAACGACTTCAACAACGCGGTCAGGGATTTGCAGTCGATCCCGTACATCCTATTCGTCGAGATCGGCGGCATCTTTATTCCTCTGATCTATCATGCGGTGTACGGCCTGTTTATCACTTTCGAGATGCGCCCGAACAATCTCGCGTATCCATACCCGCGCAATTGGTTCTACACGATCCAGCGCGCGACGGGCGTCATTCTTTTTTTCTTCATCCTCTTTCACGTTCTCAACTTCCGTTTCGGCCTGCTTCCGGGACTGAATGAAATTTCCGTCGCGCATCGCCCCGATCTGGCATTCGATATTGTCTCTCGTGAATTTCAAATGCTACCGATCATGATCATCTACATCATCGGCATCACGGCGACGGTCTGGCACTTCGCCAACGGGCTGTGGCTGTTCGCGGTCGATTGGGGCATTGTCATCGGCGCGCGGGCGCAACGCTTGGCCGGCTATGCCTGCATCGCTTTCGGCGTGTTGCTGCTGGCCGTCGGTATCAACGCGATGATCGCCTTCATTCGTCCCGGCGGACTCTTGGGAGGGATACTTTACTAATGGCTGTAGCAGGACAAAACGGCATTAGGATCGCGATTGTCGGCGGCGGACTCGCCGGCCTTGCAGCGGCGATGAAGATCGCTGAAGGCGGGCATCAAGTCGATCTTTTCTCGGTCGTCCCCGTGAAGCGTTCGCACTCAGTCTGCGCGCAGGGCGGCATCAACGGCGCGGTCAACACGAAGGGCGAAGGCGACTCGACTTGGGAACATTTTGACGACACTGTTTATGGCGGCGACTTCCTCGCCAATCAACCGCCTGCCAAAGCGATGTGCGAGATGGCTCCGGCGATCATTTATTTGTTCGACCGAATGGGCGTTCCCTTCTCGCGCACGAAGGAAGGCTTGCTTGATTTCCGTCGCTTCGGCGGCACGAAGCATCACCGCACGGCATTCGCCGGAGCATCGACGGGGCAGCAACTTCTTTACGCACTCGATGAGCAAGTGCGCCGTTACGAAGTCGCGGGCAAAGTCAAGAAGTACGAGCATTGGGAGATGCTCTCGCTCGTGATGGACGACCACGGAGTTTGTCGTGGGCTGGTGGCGATGGATCGCGCGACGCTCGAAGTGAAAGCCTTCCCCGCCGACGCGGTGATTATGGCGACGGGCGGCCCCGGTTTGATCTTCGGCAAGTCAACTAACTCGATGGTCTGCACCGGCAGCGCCGTCTCGGCTTGTTATCAACAGGGCGCGCGTTACGCGAACGGCGAGTTCATTCAAGTTCATCCGACTTCGATTCCGGGCGAAGACAAGTTGCGTTTGATGTCTGAATCGGCGCGCGGCGAGGGCGGGCGCGTGTGGGTTCCGCGACAACCGAATGATCAGCGCGGGCCGTCCGCGATCCCGGAGCAAGAGCGTTGGTATTTCCTCGAAGAGAAATATCCGGCCTACGGCAATCTGGTCCCACGCGACATTGCGACGCGCGAGATTTTCCAAGTCTGTCTCGATGGCATGGGCATCAATGGCGAGAATCAAGTCTATCTCGATCTGACGCACATTCCGGCGGAGACGCTCGACCGCAAACTCGGCGCGATCTTGGAAATCTATGAGATGTTCGTCGGCGATGATCCGCGACACGTCCCGATGCGAATCTTTCCCGGCGTGCATTATTCGATGGGCGGCTTGTGGGTGGACTTCGATCAGCGCGCCAACATTCCTGGCCTGCTCGCGGCGGGCGAGTGCGATTATTCCATTCACGGAGCAAACCGCCTCGGCGCGAACTCTCTGGTCAGTTGCGTTTTCGGCGGCTTCATCGCGGCTCCGGCGGCGATTGAGTACGCGAAGAATCTTGAACACAACGGCGCAGACGGCTCGCGGATTTACGACGCAGAGTCGAAGCGGCAGCAAGCGATCAACGACCAATTGATCAAGCAAAGCGGGGATGAAAATCAGTATGTCATCCACGATGAGATGGGCAAGTGGATGACGGACAACGTGACGGTCGTGCGTTACAACGACAAGCTGCAAGCGACCGACAATAAGCTGCTCGAATTGATGGAGCGTTACCGGCGCATCTCGATCAACGACGCGAATTTGTGGGCCACGCACGCGCTCCCGCACGCGCGGCAACTCTGGAACATGCTCGAACTCGCGCGCGTGATCACGCTCGGCGCTCTGAACCGGGACGAATCGCGCGGCGCGCACTATAAGCCCGACTTCCCGAACCGCGACGACGAGCAGTTCTTGAAGACGACCATCGCCGAGTATTCCGGCGAGGGACCAGTCTTGTCTTACGAAGCGGTGGACATCTCCCTAATCACGCCGCGCAAGCGCGATTACAGCAAGGGCAAGCAGGAAAAGAAGTCAGAGGCAGTCGCTGCCAACGCTCAGGCTTCGGGGCTACCGCCGAAAGACGGCGCGCCGCAAGTCCCCGTCGAAGGCTGGGAGCAAAAGCCGCGCGATCTCACCGGCCCGGCGGTCTGGGCGCAAGACAAAGAAAAAGTCGTTGACGTGGATCACGGCGAGGCCGAGACGCGCCGCGAGCAGGGCAAGTCACTCGAAGATGCAGGGGGTAAATCCGACGAAGTGTAGAATGAGGGCGTCCGCTCGAAGCCGAAGGAGACGAACTGATGAAGAGAGAGATGACGTTGATTTACTGGAAAGAAGATCGCTTCTGGCTCGGCAAATTGCTCGAACACCCTGAGATCATGACGCAAGGTGAAACTTTGGCGGAGTTGGAAGAGAACATCAAAGACGCCTACATGTTAATGGTCTTGGATGATGTCCCTACAGAATATCAGGTGAAAGAGATTGCGCTATGAAGCGCAGCGCCTTGCTTCGTGAGCTGTCGGCAGCCGGCTGCGTTTTACATCGACACGGGGCCAAGCATGACATTTATCTTAATCCGGCTAGCGGATTGAAGCAGCCTGTCCCCAGACACACTGAGATCGATGATCGTCTGGCAAGACACATCAAGCGGCATCTCGGATTGAAGTGAGATTGATCGTGATGCGTTGTTGGCACATGAACGATGCGAAGGACGCCATTGAAGGGGACGCTGAAAAGGATTGTTAAATCATGAGCGCAAATGTTCAAGACCGTCAGGCCAAAGCAATGACACCACCACCGCAGCATGTGGACATCCGCATCCACCGCCGCGAGAACCCAGATGCCGCCGCGCGATGGGAAGAGTTTCGCATTCCCTACCGCCCGAACCTCAACATCATCTCGGCGT
>JALZKK010000228.1 GCA_030859285.1 Acidobacteriota bacterium
TTAGAATACATTTCGACACGCTCGCCAGCGCGCCGGGACTTTTCAGTTGAAGTCGATTCAACTCGCGCGCGTGTCGCCCCACGCCGAGAAAGGTGCAGAAGATGAGTACAGTGATCGAGCCGAACGCCGCGCAAGGCAGCCTGATCGGGGCCGCTGCCACTTCCCCGAAACGTGCCGCCGCCGAAGCGCTCGGCATCAACGCCCGCAAAGTGATCAGCAAGCGCTACAGCTTGAAAGACGCGAAGGGGAATCCCAGCGAGGAATGGCCGGACGTGGTGCGCCGCGTCGTCGGCCACGTCAGCATGGCCGAGACCGACGAAGGGAAGCGCGACGAGTTTTACGCGGCCATGTCGGGCGTCATGATGCGGCGCGAATTCGTGCCGAACACACCCTGCCTCGTCAACGCGGGCAAGTCTTCGGGTCAGTTGGCGGCGTGTTTTGTTTTAAATGTGCCTGACTCTATCGCCGGCATCATGAAAACGGTTACGGACGCGGCCCTCATTCACCAGTCGGGCGGCGGCACGGGCATGACGTTTGAGAAACTGCGCCCGGTCGGCGCGATGGTGCGCTCGACACACGGCGTCGCGTCGGGACCAGTCTCGTTCATGAACATTTTCAACACGACGACCGACACGGTGAAGCAGGGCGGCGTCCGGCGCGGAGCCAATATGGGTATCATGAAGGTTGACCACCCGGACTTGCTGCGTTTCATCCACGCCAAGAACGATCAGCACAGTCTGACCAATTTCAATATCTCCGTCACCGTTACCGACCGCTTCTTCGAGGCGGCGGAGAAAGGCGAGTGGTATCAACTGAGCTTCGACGGCCAGCCGTGGACGGAGCCGATCTTCGATCCCGTCCAGAACGGTCTTTACGCCGTCTATCGCCGTCCCGACGGCACGACCGTCACCTTCCGTGATCGTCAGGTGTTCGAGTCTGCTGATCTCTCAGATTGCACGCGAGAAGAGCCGCCGCGCCCCGGCATGGTCTATGCGCCCGACATCTGGAATCGCATCATCGCCTCCGCGCACCGCTACGCCGAACCGGGCGTCATCTTCATCGACGAGGTCAACCGCCGCAATCACATGAGCAAGTCGATGGGACCAATCTATGCGACTAATCCTTGTGCAGAACAGGCGCTTCACTTTAATAACTCTTGCAACCTCGGATCGATTGACGTGGAGAAGTTTTATGACGCCGAGACGCGCGTTTGTTGGGAGCGTCTGGCGGAGGCGGTGCGTTGGAGTACGCGGTTTCTTGATAACGTGATTGACGTGTGTTCGTGGCCGTTGCCGGAAATCGATGATGTGGTGAAGCGGACGCGGCCTGTCGGTCTGGGGATCATGGGCTTCGCCGACTTGTGCTTGATGCACAAAATCTCTTACGGCTCGCCGGCGTCGATTGATTTTATGGATGAGGTGATGGGCTTCATCCGGCGCGAGGCGTGGATGGAGTCGTGCCGTCTCGGCGCGGAGAAGGGCGTCTTCGCAGAGTACCAGCCGAACAAAGAGGCTTACGACAAATTCCTGCACGACGAGATCGGCGTCCCCGCCGACATGCTGACGCCGCGCAATTACGAGACGACGACGATTGCGCCGACCGGCACGATCTCGCTCGTGGCCGAGACCTCTTCGGGTGTCGAGCCGAATTTCTCTTGGGCTTACGTCCGGCACGATACACTCGGCAAACGCACTTACGTCCACACGCTGGCCGCGCGCGCTTTGGGCATCGATGTGGATCAGACTGATCAAGCGTCGATTGATTTCGCGGCTGAGTACGTCGTCGCGCATGAACATGAGTTGCCGGACTACTTTATTTCGGCGATGTCGATCAGCGCCGAACAGCACGTGCATGTGTTGGCCGCCGCGCAGCGCAACGTCGATAATGGCGTGTCGAAGACCTGCAACGGCGCGAAGGATGATACGGTTGAATCGGTTGATCGGCTGTACCGGCTCGCGCGCGAGTTAGGCTGTAAGGCTGTGAGTTATTACCGCGATGGCTCACGCGAGAGCCAAGTGCTTTCAACCGTCAAGGGCGCTCAACCGAAAGGGGAAGTGGCCTGCGATCCGGCCATCGTCACCGAACAAGCGACGGCTACGCCGCAAGTCGAGCGGGCGGCTGAAGAGGCTGAGAGAGTGGCGGCTGAAACATCTTCTGTTCCGCCATTGACTGCCGTGCCGTCGGCACAGGAGGCACGGATTGAGCGTCCGCGCGAGTTGCGCGGCGCAACGTGGCAGATACCTTTTGACGGGCAGAATCTTTACGTCACGGTGAATCACGACGGGCAGCGGATTCTCGAAGTCTTTGCCACTGGGCCGATCTCCGGCGGCGTCGGCTTGCTTGCCTCGAAGATGCTGCGCGGCGGCTTCGATAATCGAGAGGTCGCGCGCTCGCTCAACAAAGTGACCGGCACGCACTCAGTCTGGTTCAACGAACGGCTCTTGACTTCGCCCGAACAAGCGGTGGCTGAGTGCATTATGCTGACGAGCCGCCGCCTGCACAGCCAGCCCGATTCAGCGCGTTCTCTCGCCTACGCGCAACCGCAGATCGAGGTCGCCGCCCCGACAGATGCGGCGCAGACGAATAATAATTATTCGCTGATCGGCGAATGCCCAGAGTGTCGCGGCCAACTCGAACACGCTTCCGGCTGCGACTTCTGCCGCGACTGTGGATACTCGAAGTGCAAGTGACGATTTAATTAACAGGTGTACCAAGCGAGAGGGCGTTCCGTGCCGATGACGGACGCCCTCTTAAACGTTTAGGCAATCGCACTCAATTGCAAATTGCTATAGTATCTGCCAAATAGTTGAGACGAACAAGAGGCCGTCTGGAGGGCGCAGTTGATGAGCGTCGAGTGGGTTGAGGCTGAGACGAATACTCATCAGGATCACGTCATCGCGCACGTCGTCGGCGCGACAGCGCTTGGTTATTTCGTGGCTGACGAAGCATTGCATTTCGTCTTGGACATCGGCTTCATTTGGTCTCTCTACGTTGACGGCGAGATGGGATTGGTGTTGGAGCGCGTGGCGCTCGCGGAGTTGAACGAGACGGAAGAAATACGCGATGAATTGACGGCGGATGTTTGTGCGCTGCACGAGCATGGAGTCCACGCCGGGACGCTCGCGCGGGTCACGGTTGCGCCGGAAGGCTGCTCCATTGAAGAGGTCAGCGTGTATCGAAGCGACGGCCAACTTAAATTTATGATTCGAGGCGAGGAAGCAACGCTGATCGTGATGAGCCGGATTGCTCCTCCCGGAATCCACGTTTACCGAGAGGACGCAACACTTGCCGACTCGGCAATTGATTGACAAGGAAGTGAGGGCAGGAATGTTTCAGACGCCATTCAAACGACTGGTTGAGATCAATGCGGGTTTCCTCAACGCGGCTGCCGAAGAACAAACGGACGCGGCAAATGCGGATGAAGGATTAGAGGATGCTGCACGCGACGAGCAAGATTACCTGCGCTGCCGCCTGCGCGACGAATTAGGCCGCGAGCCGACCGAAGAAGAATTAAACGAGTGGCTGCGCCGCCACACGGAAGGATACTAAAGCAAGGATGAAGGCGGAAGGCGGAAGGCGGAAGGAAAAACAAACTGCTTTAAGTTCTTCTTTGCATCTTTCATTCTTCCGCCTTCATTCTTGCTATTGTTCGACGGTGATCTTGTTCTCGACGGTGCGGACGCCTCTGACCGTTTTGGCGAGACGTTCGACGCGGTTCTTCATCTCAGATGTTGCGACGCTGCCGTTAAGCGTCGCTGTGCCGTCGATGACGGTGACAGTGATGCCGAGCGCGGAAAGCTCTGGGTCATCCCTGAAAGATTTGTTGATCTGCGATTCAATCGTCGCATCATCAAGGCCAGTGCTGGGCGGCGCGGTTGTGCCGGGCGCGGGCGGCGTGATGATGACGGGCGCAGGTTGCATCGTTGCGGGCTGCTCGATGATCACGGGCGGTTGCTGGACCGGCTGTTGAATGATGATCGGCGTCTGCGCCGTCGGGAGCGGCGTCGGAGCGGTAGTCGCGACGATTGTGTTGGCGTTGGTCGCGTCTTCCCGATTCATCAGGAAGAAGAGGACGAAGGCCGTCAGCGCGATGGCCGTCAAAGCGACGGCGGCGACCATGCCGGTCGAATAGCCGGAGCGTTCCGGCGCACGCTCGCGATGCGTATAAGAAACCTCTTCACGCCGGCTCGTCGGCGTCTCCACCACGACGCGGCTCTTCCGTTGTTGTTCTTCGTCGTATGACATAAAAATAGTCTCCTCAAAGTTAAAGTTGTTAGCGAGCAGATAGCACGAAACTAAAACAAGGTTGCTAAACACTTTTTCGTGTGAGAGCCTCTGCGAAAAATCCCGTCACAAAATGCCGGGAGAGGTAAGCCACCGCCGCCACTGAGCAAACGGCATTCCTCATCGAAAAAGAAAGCAATTAGGCGAGTAAAGGGGAGGGTTTTAAGCATGATCGCGGGACCATCAGCAAAGCGACACGCCTTTTATTACAGCCTCGCGCCGGCCAGCGTATGAATTTCGTGCTTCACTTTGCCGCACACAGAGTGCGGCAACAAATCCCGTTATTTCAAATTCATGTGCTTGATCGCAACGAGGCGATGTCCGAGCATGTCCACGCCGGCCTGAGACTCTGTTCCAGCACGATGTAGCCGATTAAAGGCTCGTAGAACCCGTCAGCCGACTCCATCTCGACGAACAGCACTTCGCTGAAGATCGGTTGAAAGCCTTCGATTTGAATAGATGTTCCGACAAAGTGTAAAAAGACTGAGCTTCGCTTGACCTACTAACGAGTAGGCACACTTCTCCCAAGTCAGCCTGCTAGCCGACGATGGTGGCGAACTGGACAAGTCCCACGACTGCTG
>JALZKK010000229.1 GCA_030859285.1 Acidobacteriota bacterium
TTTAGAGTTATGAAATCAATCAACTTAAAAATGGAGCAACTTTTTTCATGCAGCACTTTGATCCGACGAATAATATCTCTTGGCAGTTAGGGCATCGAGGACGAGTAGCAGTTTTTATTGACGGCAACAACCTTTTTCACGCAGCGCGGTTTCACAATATCGACATCGATTACAACAAACTCCTGCGCGTGTTGTTGGGCGATGGCAGACTGCTCAGAGCTTTCTTCTACACCGGCGTCGATGTTGGCGCGGAACGACAACAAGGCTTTCTGCTCTGGATGCGCCGCAATGGTTTCCGCGTCATTCACAAAGAGCTGAAAACTTTTTACGACGGCACGCGCAAGGCCAATCTCGATGTCGAGATCGCGGTCGATATGCTCAGTTTGGCCGGGCGTTACGATACGGCGGTCTTGGTCTCCGGCGATGAAGACTTCGTCTATGCCGTCAACGCCGTCGCCTACAAAGGCTGTCGAGTGGAAGTCGCAGGCTTCCGCTCGAACACTGCGCCGAAACTGATTGACGTGGCCGATTACTTCATCGATCTCGGCGAGATCGCCGACCGCGTCCGCAAAGATATGTCGCACGGCGCGCGCTATTACGATCAGCACCCGCACGATGATTCGCACGCCTTCATGCCCCACGCCGAAGAGTTGGACGGCAGCCATCAACAGAACAATCACCGTGACAACATCCATCTCTCGACGCCGCCACGCGCGCAACCCGTCGCCGCGCGCGATGACGACAACAACGGCGAACAACTCGCCAACCCCCACCCCGATTTCGTCCGCGTCACAGACGAACACTGAAAAGCAGTGACGAGTGACGAGTGGCAAGAAATTGCCTTAGCTCGTCACTCGTCACTCGTCACTCATCACTGTTTTTATGAAGTTGTTCAGCGTCGAAGAAGCGAATGCGTTGTTGCCAGCGGTGCGGCGGATCGTCACGGCCATCTCGCGGGCGCATACAACAACTATCTCTTTTCAAGAGGCTTCACGTCGCGCCGCCGCGGGCGCGGAGTCCGGCGGCGGCCACATGCCGGAAGGTATGAAATACGTGATGACGCTCCTCAATCTCGTCCAACACACAAACGAGCTGGAAGAACTCGGCGTGCAGCTCAAAGATTACGAGCGCGGCTTGATCGATTTCCCCACCATGCGCGATGGTCGTATCGTGCTGCTCTGCTGGAAGCTCGACGAGGGCGACCAACTCGAATGGTGGCACGAAGTAGAAGCCGGCTTCGCCGGACGCCAACCACTGTAAAAGTTCAAGGTTCAAGGTTCAAAGTTCAAAGTCAAGAACACTCATCTCCTGACTTTGAACTTTGAACCTTGAACTTTGAACTATCTTTATCTTGTACCGCTCCCGCCGCCAACTACTGCCAATTGTACATTTTCTGGTTGACCACTTAAAGTAATCTCTGATAGCATCCGCCGCGACTCCGCAGAAGGGTTAGGTTTAACGGCTTCGCCCCGCCGTCTCTGATTTCAATTTTTTCGGCTTTTTTATGGAGGCTTCGCCAATCATGCAGTGTGCAGCGTGCCACGCCGACTACCCTAGCGTTTTCGCTCAATGCCCACAGTGCCTTGCTCCCGTCGCCGCCAACATCGCGGAAGACTTGCTGCCCATCCCGGCCAATGCCGCCGCGTCTGCGGCGAAGACGGCGGCGAGCGTGCCGGGCGCTTCTACCTTGATCGAATTTCCCGGCAAAGGCCGCGCCAAGCCGCAATGGCGAAAGGAATTGAGCGAGCGCGTGCGCGAGATACAGCAACGCCGTGCGCTCGAAGCCGCGCGCGAATCTGGAGAAGAGCCGGCATCTCTCCCGCCAACCGAAACAGCGTCTCAAGAATTTGTTCACACAGCCGAGACGACACCGCCGCTCGGATTGGTCCCCTCCGCTGACGCGCCTCAGATCAATCCGCTGGTCGCCGCCGCGCTCAAACGGATCGAGCGCGCGCGCCAACAACCGCTTCCGCCCATTGCGCGCAGCGGCAAGAGAGGATCAGCGGCCACGGCGGCGGCGTTCGCGCGCGTCGAGGAAGAAAACTATCAACTCGCCGACGAGCCGCTGCTGACAATTGAAGCGCAAACTTTAGAGCCGCCAGTTTTGACGCCGCTGTTGGCGGAAGCTGAGATCACTACAACAGAAGCGCCGGTGCAGCCGGAGCCAAGCGAGCATCAGAGTGACGACGTGCGAACACCGACGCTCGTCGTCGTGCCTCCGACACCGCCACCGGCGGAAGCGTTCGACGCCGCCCCGCCAGCCAACATTCTGCCTGCGGATGCGCCGCCGTTTGCAGTTCCGATTGAAAAACCCGTGCCCCGCCGCGTGACCAACGTCGTGATCGACGACAACTATCTTGCGCGTCGTGAAGCCGCACAAGCCGCCGCCAGACTGTCATTCACGCACGACAGCGCAGTTGCGCTTGATGATCGCGCGCCGTTGGGCAAACGCATCGTAGCCGGACTCGTCGATCTCTTGCTCGTCGGCGTTCTCTCTTCACCGTCGGCGATGATCATCGAGATGACCAACGGCAATTGGTCGGACATCCGCGTTATCGCATCGCTGGCCGGCGTCGCTCTCACAGTGATGTTTTTTTATCTGACCATCGCGACGGCGGCGACCGGGCGCAGTGTGGGACAGAGGCTCTTGTCGCTCCGCACCGTCGATGCGCGCAACGGATTGATCCCGACGGTCGGACAGTGCGCGCGCCGCGCCTTCGTCTTCATCCTTTCCCTCGCGCTCGCGGGCGCGGGCTTGCTGTTCGCCTTCATCGACGCCGAAGGCCGCGCGCTCCACGATCACTTCTCCGGCACGATCACCGTGCGCGATTAAATCGCCATCACTTCTCTCCCGTTAAGCTCTGCGCCTGCACGCGCAGAGCTTTTGCTTTTCAGAAGCTGTCACTAGAGCGAATTTCTTTTGGGTTGACCCGATCCCTGCACGGAACGCGCTGCCCGTGCTGGGAGCGCGGACGGCTCGTCCGCCAAGCTCGCCGCAGGCGGGCTAACCGACTTGCGCTTTCACTCGCGCAGCATGCGATCGCGCAACCATTCTTCGCGCTCTCGCGCTCACGGCGGACGAGCCGTCCGCACTCCAGCACGAGCGGCATCTTTCTTTGCGCGGTAAAGCCAATGGACATTGGTTCTGGTCAGAATCAACCAGCCTCTCTTTACCTGTCGTGCCTTGACTGATTACTGATTACTGATTACTGATTACTCCGCACATGAACAATCAACTGATTCGCGAGATCGTGGCTGAGATCACGCCGGAGTTGGCGGGACGCGCGTGGGGAAAGGTGTGGCAGTTGGGGCGCGCTCGGCTGGCGTTTGATTTCCGCCTGCGCGAGGGGCGGTATTTGTTCCTCTCGGTCGAGCCGCAACAACCGCGCCTCTATCTGATCGAGACGCCGGTGCGCGCGTTGGAGAAAGAGTCGCTTGCGCCGTCGAGTTTCGCGCTCTCGCTGCGGAAA
>JALZKK010000265.1 GCA_030859285.1 Acidobacteriota bacterium
TTGCAGGGCGTGAACACGTTGGCGAACACGGTGCGGGTGACGCTGGGGCCGAAAGGGCGGAACGTCGTGCTGGGGAAAAAGTACGGCTCGCCGGTGATCACGAAGGAGGGCGTGACGGTGGCGAAAGAGATCGAGTTGAAAGATAACTACGAGAACATGGGCGCGCAGATGGTGCGCGAGGTCGCCACGAAGACGAACGATACGGCGGGCGACGGCACGACGACGGCGACCGTTCTGGCGCAGGCGATTTTTCGCGAGGGAGTGAAGAACGTGACGGCGGGTGCGAATCCGATGGAGTTGCAGCGCGGCATTCAGCAAGCGACTGAAGCGGCAGTCAAAGAGCTAGAGAAGCAGTCGAAGAAGGTCAAGAGCAAGGACGATCTTGCCAATGTCGCTTCGGTGTCGGCGAATAATGATCGCGAGATCGGCGAATTGATCGCGGAGGCGATGGAGCGCGTCGGCAAAGACGGCGTGGTGACAGTCGAAGAATCGCGGACGATGCAGACGGAACTCGACATTGTGGAGGGAATGCAGTTCGATCGCGGCTACTTGTCACCGTACTTCGTGACCAATCCGGATCGGATGGAAGCCGTCCTCGACGAGCCGTACATTTTGCTGCACGAGAAAAAGATTGCGGCGATGCGTGATCTGCTGCCGCTCTTGGAGCAGACTTCGCGGATGGGCCGCGCGCTCTTGATTATCTCTGAAGATGTCGAAGGCGACGCGCTAGCGACGCTTGTCGTCAACCGTCTGCGCGGCACGATCAAAGTCTGTGCCGTCAAAGCTCCGGCATTCGGCGACCGGCGCAAAGCGATTCTCGAAGACATCGCGGTCATCACCGGCGGGCGCTTGATCACGGAAGACATCGGTCTGATGCTGGAAAATGTGTCGCTCGACGATCTCGGCTCGGCCAAGCGCGTGATTGTCGATAAAGACAACACGACCATCGTCGAAGGCGCAGGGCAGTCCAAAGAGATTCAAGGCCGCGTCCAGACGATCCGCCGGCAGATCGAAGAGACCACTTCGGATTATGATCGTGAGAAATTGCAAGAGCGTCTGGCGAAACTCGCGGGCGGCGTCGCCGTGGTTCGCGTCGGCGCTTCGACCGAGACCGAGATGAAGGAGAAGAAGATGCGCGTCGAAGACGCCGTCAACGCCACGCGCGCCGCCGCGCAGGAAGGCATTGTAGCGGGCGGCGGCATCGCGCTTTTGCGCGCCGCGAAAACGCTCGATAAGTTCGAGGCCGAAGGCGACGAGGACACACAAACCGGCGTGCGGATTTTGCGCCGCGCGTTGGAAGAGCCGGCGCGCCGCATCGCCGAGAATGCGGGAATCGATGGCGCAATCGTCATCTCTAAAGTAGAAGAGTCGAAAGGCGCGCGCGGATACAACGCCGCCACCGACACTTACGAAGACCTTGTGGCGGCGGGCATCATCGACCCGACCAAAGTTGTCCGCACCGCGCTACAAAATGCGGCCTCCGTCGCCGGCCTGATGCTGACCACCGGCGCGGCGATCACCGACGCACCCGAACCCAAACGGGCCGCTGCGCCTCAAATGCACGGCGGCGAAGACTACGACTTCTAAAAACATGCGTTTTCAGTTTCGAGTTCCGGGTTTCGAGTTTCAGATTGAAGGCAACTGCTTGTCGACGCGAAACGCGAAACCCGGAACTCGAAACTTTTTCTACTGGCGTCAAACTTGCAGTCTTGCCCGTCGTGCTAAGATCAGGCGTCTGAAAACGCAACGGCGGCGGCGTTCGGGACATCTAAAAGTCGCCGGACGAGGAAGTTTAGACAAAGGGGTTTAGTCGGTTGCCGGAAACAAACTCTCCTCGCAAACGTTCATTGTTTCAAACACGGTTGACTTGTACTGACAGGAAGCCGCGAAAGTGTCGGGGCGACCGTCGGATTGAAGGGTAAGCACATGGTTGATCTCGGAACATATAAAGATCGTTTCGCGGAAAGCGGTCAGCGCATTTTTGAACACGCGTGGCAGGAATCCAAGCGTCGTGACCAAAATTACATCGCCGTCGAACACATTCTTCACGGATTGATCAGCGAAGAGGCAGAGATGTTCAACTCGGCGATGCACGATTTGTCGCTCGATCCCGTGAGCGTCAAAATTCAGATCGAACAGCGTCTCGATAATGCTCGCTTTCAACACGTCGGTAAGGGGCTCAAGATCGGGCAGGAGACGATTGACCTCTTCAAGCGCGCGATGGAGCGTTCGCGCGCACAAGGGCGCAAGACCATCGAGGCGACCGATCTCTTCATGGCCCTCTCGCAGGAGGGCGGGCTACTGGCCGGGATGCTGCGGAATTTCGGCGTGCAGCCGGAAGCTATTGCCGAGAACGTCCGCGCCCGCGTCCGCACGCGCGAGCAGGACGAAGAGCAGTACCGCAAAAAATTCGAGTTGCCGCCGTACCTGAAACACTTCGGCGTGTCGTTGAACCGGCTAGCGCGGCTGGACAAAATCCCGCCGACCATCGGGCGCGAACAGGAAATCCGGCAGATGGTCGAAATCCTCTGCCACCGCGAGCGCGCGAATTCGCCGATGCTCGTCGGCGAGCCGGGCGTCGGGAAAACTGCGGTCGTCGAAGGCTTGGCGCGTTTGATCGAATTGGAACCGGAGAAAGTTCCGGCGCGTCTGCGCGGCGCGCACCTCATTCAATTGCAGATGGGCGGACTCGTCGCCGGCACGATGCTGCGCGGCATGTTCGAGGAACGCATCAAGGGCATCATCGACGAAGTGAAAGAGCGCGATAATCTGATCCTCTTCATCGATGAAGCGCACACCATCATCGGCGCGGGCGCGGCGCTCGGCACATCTTCCGACGCGGCCAACATGTTTAAGTCGTCGCTCGCGCGCGGCGAATTGCGGATCATTGGCGCAACGACCATCACCGAATATAAAGAATATATCGGCGAGGATGAGGCGCTGGCCCGTCGCTTCCGCATGGTCAAAGTTGTCGAGCCGACGATTTCCGAGACGCGCGAGATTCTCTTGGGACTCAGACCGCGCTTGGAGAAAAATTATTCGGTGACGATCTCCGACGACGCCATCAACACGGCGTTGGAAATGGCTCCGAAGTACATCCGCAATTTGCATCTGCCGGACAAAGCCATCGGCTGGCTCGATACAGCTTCGGTGAAGGTTGAGATCAATGAACCGCAGACTTTAATCGTCCGCCCCGAACACGTCATCGACGTGATCTCGCAAGAATCTCGCATTCCGCGCGACATGATCTTCCGCGACACGAATGATCGTTTCGGGACGATGGAAGCAGACCTCGGCGGGCGCGTGATCGGGCAGAAAGAAGCGATCAAGTCGGTCGCCCAACGCCTGCGTTTGAACAAAGGGCCGCTCAAAGAGTCGCACTACAAACCGGACGGCGTGCTGCTCTTTCTCGGCCCGACGGGCGTCGGCAAGACCGAGTTAGCTAAGGCCGTCGCCGAGTTTATGTTCGGCGATGAAGAGAAGATGGTTCGCATCGATATGTCAGAGTACGGCGACGGGACTATCGGCATTGAAAAACTGATCGGGATGCCGCGCGGCATTGTCGGCAGCGAACGCGGCGGCATCCTGACCGAGCAACTGCGTGAGAACCCGTGCACCGTGCTGTTGTTGGATGAAGTCGAAAAGGCTTCGCCGTACTTGATGAATCTGTTCCTGCAAGCCTTCGACGAAGGTTGGCTCACGGACGGGCGCGGCAAGAAAGTGTATCTCTCTGACGCCATCGTGATCATGACTTCCAATCTCGGCTCGGAGAGTTTCAAGAAGTACGAAAAACCGCTCGGCTTCGGCACGAAGACGTTGGGCGACGTGAAAGCCGTTAAGGGCGAAGTGATGAAAGCGGCGGAGCAACGTTTCTCGCCGGAGTTCCGCAACCGCATCGACGAGATCGTAGTCTTCTCGCCGCTGACGATGGACGAAGTGCGACAGATCGCGCAAATCTATCTCGGCAAGATTCAACGCCAGATGGAGCGGCAAGGCAAGACCGTCCAGATCACCGAGCGCGCCATCGACCGCCTGACCGAAAAAGGTTTCAGTCCGGCCTACGGCGCACGCTTCCTCAAGCGCCACATCGACGAGAAGGTGAAACTCCCGCTCACCGCGATGTGGAAAGGAGCCGCGCAGTTCCTCGTCGATTACGAGAACGGCGACATCACAATCAAAGCCATCGACGACGGCGCGAGCCTCAATTAAGAGACGCGAGGCGATGCGCTTTCCGCGTCAAGAGGGTTTCAGCGAAACACGAATCGTTGAAGCCCTCTTGCTTTTTGTCCCGGAGGGACAGTCGAGAATAGCCCAGCGATTAATCGCTGGGTAAAAGGTCAATTCATATGTGAGTCCCGGAGGGACGGTTGAAGAGCTTTCAAATCCAACCGTCCCTCCGGGACTTGATAAATGCCCGTTGCTTTCCCAGCGATGAATCGCTGGGCTATTATCAATCGCCCCTGACGGGGCTTCATATTATGATTAAGGAATTGCTCTCGCACGCCGCTTTTCGGTTCATGCTGCTGGCGCTCTTGCTCTGCGGCTTCAGCTTTAACGTACATCCGCAAACAACCCCCGTCGAGCCGACTCCATTAACCAAAACCACCCCGGCCACCAACGACGAGAAGGCCGAACAGATCGTCCGGCGCGCAATTGAAGCGCACGGCGGTCAGAACTATTTAGCGGTGCGGTCACTGATTGGGCGCGGCTTTTTCACAACCTACGCACAGGGCGTGTCGGGAGTGCCGCTTCAGTTCGTGGATT